>CAKMZU010000192.1:2147-6791 GCA_929200485.1 uncultured Gammaproteobacteria bacterium
CTAAAGGAGTAGGCACTGCAACGGTAACCGCGGAATTTGATGCCATACCAGCAACAGCGAAAGTCGATGTTATACAAAAATCACTGGATCGTATTACCATTCGAGCTGAGAGCGACACCTTACCAAAAGGTACCACACAAGACTATGAGGCAACCGCCCACTATACTGATGATTCTACCGATAAAATTACCAACGCAATCTGGTCAGTGCGTGACTCTGAAATTGCATCAATCGATGAAGATACCGGTCAGTTGATAGCCAAAAAACAAGGGTCAACGCAGGTGATGGCTGACTTTGGCGGCAAATCTGCCGTCACTTCACTCACGGTGTCGGTTGCAACACTTAAAGAATTGACAATTATCCCCGATAAATCGGAGATGGATTTTATTGTGGGTGATAAAAAATCATTGGCTGCCGGCGGAATTTACAGCGATGGTGAAGGAGTGGATGTGACTAAAAAAGTGCTTTGGTTTAGCGAGTCACCGGCTGTGTTGACGGTGATTCCTGAAGGAGACTCAGCCGGTCAGGCACATGCTGTCGGCCAAGGCGATGCTGGGATTGTAGCGGTGGATCCAAAGACCCAAATAAGGGCAACGATGACCTATCAGGTGACACAAGCTGCGTTAAACAGCATTGAAATCACACCAAAAGGATCAGTATCAAAACCAATCAATCTCCCTATAGGTAACCTGCTTAGTTTGACCGCTACGGGTAATTATTCGGATAATAAATCTAGAGACATCACGCAAGAGGTCAAATGGAAATCCGATAATACGAGTATTGCAGCTGTGGCACAAAGCGGTATAGTCACTCCACTCAAGACAGGAGGGCTTGTGAATATTACGGCGAAATTACAGAGCCAAACAGCGAGTACATCAATAGAGGTGGTAAGTAACAGTGATGTTCGGTCTATTACAATCACCCCCAATTCAGTAACACTGGCTCCCTTCAAACACGAATTTTTAAAAGCAGTGGTAACTTTTGTAGGTGGCGATACGTTGGATGTAACGAAGGAGGGTAGGTGGGTATCCACTAATCCGAAAATAGCCACTGTCTCAAATTGGGAATGGTGGTCGGGCAGAGTCTATGCGCCTAGCAAGAGGGGTAGTTGTACTATAAAATTCACCTATGGGAACCAAACAGTTGATGTCCCTGTAGAGGTTAAATAAATAAATTGTATAACAGGCTGTTTATGTAGAATTGATATTTTTAAATCCTTATAGCTGCTAAGGTTGTGGCACCCGTTAAAGAGAAATTAGCCTTTGGTCAGTCCTATGTTGCTGCGTTAGGGCGCAAAAACGGGCTTGGCCATCGCAGCTCATCAAATCTATTTAAGGGAGGCTATATCGTTCTATCAAAGCAGCGATGGAGACACTGTTTTATTATGCATGGTGAAAAATAGCTTATTATATTCGTTATTCACGCTTTTATATTTAAACTTTATCAAATATCTTTGATACAAATCTCTGTCGGTACTGTCAAATTCAAAAGGACCCATTTCATATATAAATGTTATCACTTTTAAATTGAAACTAATTATATGTTTTAATGCCTTAGAGTTCGTGAATAGAATGAGGGTTGTCAAATGAAAAAAATGAGTAAAACAGTCACTTTATTTCTTTTGTTGTATATGTCTTTTTATCACAGTGCCCAAACAAATGCTGACAGATACGGTGAGAGGCTAGTTGTCTATATTGGTTCATATTTTTTACCTAAATCAGCCAATGTATCTAATGAAGTTCTCAATCAAGTTAAAAAAAATGATGACAGTAAAAAAGTTGTAACCGAAGTTAGCTCTATTTTAAAACAATCCGGAGAAGAAATGAAAACATTAGGTGTGAAATTGTCAAAAATAGGAGGAGGGGTAGTTACCGGTATTTGGGCACTCACTACATGTAGTGACTATATATCACCCTCGTGCACTGCTGAGGCGTTTCATTCAAGAAGCGACGATTTTTCACCAGTCTATCCATATAGAATATTTGGATATGCAGTTGGTTCCGGGTTGGCAGCAACTGGAGCAGCAATATACAGCATTGGCTCATTTATCACTAGCGATGAATCATTCTTACAAGCAAGGCATGTAAACTAGCCCTGCCAGCTGAGTAGCAGCATCGTATTTACAATTTCTACCGAAAAATATTTTTCTTGACGATGTATGTGTAAGTAAAGGTTGCGATTTGGGGAGATGATTTTCGATTATTTTTTTGACCTCTTTTGATAATAATATTTTCAGTGCTTCAACGGCATCAACCGCGGAGTCAAGGTTTTTAAATGTTTGAAAAAGGCACTGGCACGTTGTACAACTTTTTGACAACAGGGGTAATTTGCTATGTTGATTGGATACTGTCATCGTTTGTTGTGTGACCCTTATAATGCTTGTTAGAAATAGAGTTCTAGAAGTTCCTGGTGCTTATCATGAATTTATAGTGCACAAACAAGTGTCAAGCAGTTGAAAACCAAGTCAACCATTCTGGCGATAAACCTTGTTGATACTGATCTTGTGTGGCAAAGTCTCCCCAGCTTCATTGTTTTTTTACTTCATCAAAAAGGTTTTCGCAGTCAGCCCTCTCGGAATGCTGTTGTACCACTGCCAGCAGCTCATCATCAAGTGTTGTTACAAGTACCCTGTATTTATATTGGTATTCTCCTTCTGCTTCATCAATAAAATAAAAGCTTGCTTGTAGGCTTTTGGTGTTTTTTAAAATGGTATCTGATAATTTTCTTAATTTTTTCGAGTTTGTTGAAGTTGAAATACTTTGAAAAACAAAGACTAGATTATTTTTAATAAACTAGAAAAACAACTTAAGTTACGTAAATTAGATTTACCGTGAATTGACGATATTGCTATGAATGATGCTGCTATGGTTTTTTTGATGATTGAAGTCAGGCGTTAAGGCTAATGTTCCGGTGATTGATTTTTTTTATGAACTAATTTATTTAAAAATTATCATATAACTTAATTTAATATTTAGTTTGTTAAAATGTCATAGGTGTTTAAATATGAAATTAACAAGATTTGAAATGCAAAAAATTTTCATATTATTATTGATATTTATTTTAAATACCACCTCCAATAATATAGTAGCCATGCCTTTTGGACAAAAGTTCTTAAAGGTTGTGAAAACTACCCTTTCAGGTGCATTGATAGGTGCAACTTCGAACTCCGTATCTACGGGTTTTGGGTTGGTTGTTACGCTTCCTACAGGTATAACGGACTACACTTTATTCCCAAGTAATTTTAACGGGAGGACTTATTCTGAATGGGGGTACCCACCCGAAATTCTTTTTCCTACAATTATTGGAGGTGGAATATCTGGAGCAATTATTGGTGCAGTATGCGGCTATTATGCGATTACACATGATACTAATCAATTAGATAAGTCTATTTCAGAAAAAGATAAGTCTATTTCAGAAAAAGATGAGTCTACTTCAGAAAAAGATGAGTCTACTTCAGAAAAAGATGAGTCTACTTCAGAAAAAGATAAGTCTTTTTTAGAAAAATATGATCCTATTTTAAAAAAATATGAGTCTGTTTAAGAAAAAGATCAGTCTATTTTAAAAAACACGTCAAGATTTTTTTAAATTTTTTTGGATTGAGTAGTTACGTTTTTGGGAGACATTTTATTAATTAGGTAAGCCGAATTTAAAAAATACCCTTGCCCGATAAAAGGTCTCCAGATGCTAAGGCACTGCCTGCTAAAAACGGTAACTTTTTATCTTCTGCTTCCCTAACCATTCAAATGACTTATTGTTCTGTCTTAGGGGAACTTTATATTTTCAGAGCTTTCGATATTTGTAGGATTAGCATCGTATGAAGAATTAATTAGGTTTTGTGAGTCGTTGCTGTCACTTATTGTTAGTTTTCTAAACCCTGAAGCTACATCAACGGTATTTATTGCTTCCTCTCTTTGATGACGAGAAAATTGAACACAATCGCGTATTGAAATTGCAATGCCGAATGCGAGCCCTAAAATTGCTCCACCAGTAGCAGCTTCAATAGCTGGAAATCCCACAAATAGACACTTTGCTCCATCAAGACCTTGAAGTGTTTCATTTGTGCGGCTTATATAATTCTTACAATTACCTAACTGGTAAAATTTTGCATAATCATCTGCAAATCCACCTGTGGAAGCTGAGCCATACCCCAAAGAGCAACCTGCGATTATCGATGTTAACGTCCTGGATAAAAAAATCTTACAGTAACTATCTGAAGAATTATATGAATATGAAAAATTCCAGGATTGGCAGTTACTATGTAAACTAATAATGAAAATTAGCAAAATATTGAGCACAATTTTAATGTCATAACTAAGGGTGCCCCACGTCAAATGAAATGTCACCTTCTTTGCTGGTTGCATTTAAATTACCTCTTGTTTATGTTTGAATTTAAGTAACTAATATTTTCACAAAATCTTCCTTAACATTATATTTTGTCGCTGAATCCGATTATTGGTTTAACATATTAAGGAAAGTAGAATTTGAAAGATTACCATCATTTCTTTCAGGGTCTCCGTTTCCTTTCGGCTTCTGTCAGAATACAAGAATAACAAAATGTGTAAGTAATAAAAATTAAACTTTGCCGCTAGAGTTATTGTTTTCAACAGCCCCTTCGGGCGCTAATTTAAAGGCCTTCAGCTGCGT
>CAKMZU010000193.1:0-557 GCA_929200485.1 uncultured Gammaproteobacteria bacterium
ATAGAACATGAGTAGCAACAGAAAAATGGCTAAGCTTTTGAAGTGTTTTTTTTCAAATAATGTAGATTTTGATGTTGTATGCATAATGGATAACCTTTTTGAGACTGTTACCCATTTGTATCCAATAAAGCCTTTTAGTTCGTTTTATTTTTCGGCGTTGCCGGCATCTAAAAAGGCTGGCTTTTCACCGCCGCCATGCACGGTAATGGATGCACCGGTAACGTAGGCTGATAAATCAGATGCCAGATAAAGGCACGCTTCGCCAATGTCTGTCGGTTTTGCCATGCGCTCAAGAGGGACAGTCTGGCTAACTTTTTTGATGCCTTCGTCATCACCGTAATGCAGGTGTGCCTGTTCGGTCAAGATTAAGCCGGCTGCAATAGCGTTGAGTCGAACTTTAGGTGCCCATTCTACTGCCAGCGATTGCGTCAAATTAATTAACCCTGCTTTTGCAGCACCGTAAGCGGCTGTGCCTGGAGAAGGGCGTTGAGCGCTGACACTGGCGATATTCACAATAGCACCGCCGTTTTCCTGTCCCCGCATGATGCGACTTGCCG
>CAKMZU010000193.1:567-6780 GCA_929200485.1 uncultured Gammaproteobacteria bacterium
GTTAAGAGGGGCGAGCAGGTTGAGTGCTATAATTTTTTCGGAGAAACGCGGTGAGGCAGTGGCAGCATCGGCAAAAGGGGCACCGCCAGCATTGTTCACCAAGACATCCAGAGTGCCTTGTTGCGCTTTGGCAAATTCCATCAGTTCATTGACCTGATCTATATCTCGCACATCGCAGGCTTTGAAAATGGCCTGATTTTCATCGACTTGAGGTAAAACGTCAGGCGCATTCCGACCACAAATAACAACACAGGCCCCTTGCTTAAGAAAGACTTCGGTGATGCCTTTGCCGACGCCTTTACCGCCGCCTGTGACGACAACGGTTTTGCCTGAAAAATCTAATTTATCCATCTTCTTATAACTCTAATTCGACTCAAACTATGAAAGGAGGGATTGTAACCAATCTATTAGCTGATTGAAAACGTCAATAAGGAATCGGAAAATGCCCCTTGCTAAGGGTTGTAAACCCGCGTATAAATCGTGCTAAAAGTTGAGAGACATAGGTGTTACATGAGTCAGGCAATTGGTTCCATTGCTATTTTGGGCGGTACGGGTGCGTTAGGTGGTGGTTTGGCCAGACGCTGGTCGAAAGCGGGCTTTGATGTCATTATTGGTTCACGAACCAAAGAGAAAGCTGCCGATGCTGTCATCAAGTTAAAAGAGGTATTAGGTGATGAGATAAAAGTATCGGCCGATGACAATGTCAGTGCAGCGAAAGCGGCCGACCTTGTGGTGTTAACCGTACCTTATGCGCATCATGCAAATACGCTTTCTGCTGTTAAGGCTGAGCTACAAGGCAAGATTTTGATTGATGTGACTGTGCCATTGCGTCCACCAAAAGTCGGGACAGTTCAATTGCCTGAAGCAGGCAGTGCAGCTCAGGAAGCTCAAGCACTATTAGGTGAAGAAGTTAAAGTCGTCTCTGCGTTCCAAAACGTTGCGGCTGACCATTTAAATAGCGACCGTGAAATCGATTGTGATGTGTTGGTGGCAGGCAATAATAAAGAAGCACGTCAGTTAGTCGTTGGTCTCGTTGAAGCGGCCGGCATGAAAGGTTTTTCTATTGGACCTGTAGCAAATTCTGCGGCTTCCGAAGCATTAACTTCCGTATTAATTCAAATTAACCGTCAGTTTAAATGTCATGCTGGCATTAAAATTTCTGGTTTACCCGAATAGCCTAACTGACGGCAACTAGTATGGAATTAATTGCACTGACTAACTTTCCTGAAGTGTTGCCAGGTGATGATCTGTCAACACTTCTGATTGAAGCCATTGAGAAACAAGGTTTGGTTTTGAATCAGGGCGACATCGTTGCGATGGCGCAAAAAATTGTCTCCAAGGCCGAAAACCGATATGTCACGCTTGATGAGGTTGTGCCGACAGATGAAGCGATACAGCTTGCCAAAGACATTGATAAAGAACCTGGCATTACTCAGTTGATTTTAGATGAGTCGGTTGACATTGTTCGCAAGCGTCCGGGGGTTGTTATCGTAGAACATAACCAGGGTTATGTGCATGCCAATGCCGGGATTGATCGATCAAATCTGCCTTCGTCTGAGAAAGAGCGTGTGTTACTTTTGCCGGTAGATGCGAATCAAAGTGCAGAAGCCTTGAATAAAAAACTGGCGTCGCATTTTGGGTGTGATCTAGGGGTTATTATCAATGACAGTGCCGGAAGAGCATGGCGAGAGGGTACCGAGGGTTTTGCCATCGGTATTGCCGGATTTAATCCCTTGATTAATCTGATTGGTAAAAAAGACCGTAATGGCCGCGTGATGGAGATAACCCAAGTGGCCGTGGGTGACGAATTAGCCGCGGCTGCTTCATTTATGATGGGGCAGGCAGATGAAGGAACACCCGTCGTCGTGATTAAAGGCGCTAACGTCGAATTAGGCACGTTTGATGCGAAATGCCTGATTCGTGATAAGCAGTTCGATATGTTTCGGTAGTTGTGCAAATTCAATAGGGGGACCTCCTTTGTCAGTCATTGCACTTAGTGGTGGGGTTGGCGGTGCAAAATTAGCGCTCGGCCTATCCGCTCAGCTTTCGTCAGAAGAATTAGCCATTATTGCCAATACCGGTGATGATGGTTTTCATTCTGGTCTATTGGTTTGCCCGGATATAGATACCCTGATTTATACCTTATCTGGCCAAAGCCACTCTGAACAAGGCTGGGGATTACAGAATGAATCCTGGAGTGTCTTTGATCAGCTTGAAAAAATGGGTGGTGAAACCTGGTTTCGATTAGGTGATAAGGACCTGGCCACGCATTTATTTCGAGCAGAACGTTTACAGCAAGGACAAAGTCTAACCCATGTCACGGCTGCACTATGTAAGGCACATGGCATCCCTCCCAATATTTATCCTATGTGTAATGAGCCACTGCAAACCAAGCTTAAGATTGAAGGTGGAAGAGTATTGGACTTTCATGAGTACTTTGTTAAAGAGCAGTGTAAGCCAAAAGTTAAACAAATACAGTTTGTAGGTGAGCCTTCACTATCAAATGAAATCGTCGCGTTAATAGAGCGGCATGATAGATTAATTATGTGTCCATCGAATCCTTTTTTAAGTATTGATCCGATTTTACAAGTGTCGGGGTTGCAATCGAAAATCGTCAACGAAATACCCAAGCGTTTAGTGGTCTCGCCTATCATCAACGGGCAAGCAGTTAAGGGGCCTACAGCTAAATTGATGCAGGAGTTAGCCTTGCCTGTGACCAACGAAAGCGTGGCAAAAAAATATCAGACTCTGGCAACGCATATAATTATCGATCAGCAGGATAAGCAGGATAGGGCATCGCTTGAGGCAATGGGATTGAAGGTGTTAGTGACTAACACCTTGATGAAAACACTCGACGATAAAAAGCAGTTGGCAGAGGACGCCCTAAACTTTTTAGATCGTACCTGAGGGATGGGAATGATTACGGCCATTGTCCCTATTCGTGGATTTCATGAAGGTAAAACCCGACTTGGGGATGTATTGACAGAGTCTGATCGGTTCAAATTAATCCAATCGATGGCGTCGAATGTTGTTAACGCTCTGGATAAAGCATCGATTATTGATCGGGTCGTTATTGTTACCAAAGACCGTCAGGTGGTTGATTACTTCGAGACCCATTTCAACAGCGAAAAAATATCAGGGCTAATTGAGCAGCCCAGTGATGATTTGAATTCTGCTTTGGAGAGCGCGATCGCATCCTTAGATAGCAATATCAATGATAAAGTGTTGTTGATGCATGGAGATTTACCGCTGATTTCACCTGAGGCGGTTGAATTTTTTGTCCAGCATCATGAAGCGGGATTGTTGATCAGCCCTTGTCATTTAGGCTTGGGAACCAATGCCATCGTGATGAATGTTTCAAAGAGAATTCCGCTACAGTTTGGTGAAGGCAGTTTTCAAAAACATCTCGCGAGTGCAGACTCTCTAGAGATGTCAGTTCGCATTGTTTCAATCCCTGCGATCGCAATAGACATGGATACGAAAAGTGATTGGGTTACTTTACAAACCAGTGGCCTTGGGACAGACTGCCCCCACTTATTCGATAGACTTTTAACCAATAATGACAATGGCTATGACAAGCGATAACAAATCCCCATTGATCGGCTTTGCCGAAAACCCTGTCGGCGATTTGGCATCCTATCGATTGAGTAAAGGTGCATTAACCGCTTTAGCTGAATATACTGATATTTCAGCAATGATTAATCTTGCTGCACAGGTTAGAGATAGTAAGTATTCGCAAACCATCACCTATTCTAAAAACGTTTTTATCCCATTGACCCACCTTTGTCGAGACGTTTGCCATTATTGCACTTTTGCCAAAACCCCAAAATTTATCCAAAAGCCTTATATCCCCGTTGATGAAATTATTGAATCGGTCAACAAGGCCAAAATGGTCGGCTGTAAAGAAGTGCTTTTTACGTTGGGAGAAAAACCGGAATTACGCTACCAAACCGCTAGAGATGCGCTCGATGAAATGGGTTTTGACTCTACCATTGACTATGTGGCGCATGTGGCGGAAGAGGTCGTCAAGCAAACAGGGCTGATTCCTCACTTAAACCCCGGCACAATGACGCTTGAAGAGATCAAAAAGCTTAGACCTTTTGCCGGATCTATGGGGATTATGTTGGAGTCATTGTCTGAGCGGCTCTGCGAAAAAGGGATGCCGCATTATGGCTCGCCAGATAAAGCACCTGCCGCGCGTTTGGCTACGCTAAGAGCAGCCGGTGTTGCCAAAGTCCCCTTTACGACAGGGATATTAATTGGCATAGGAGAAACCCGCCTTGAGCGATTAGAGTCGTTAATGGCAATTAGGGATATTCATGATGAGTATGGCCATATTCAAGAAGTGATTATTCAAAATTTTAAAGCGAAACCTGATACCCTAATGCACTCTGCGCCAGAGCCGGATTTGAATGAATTATTATGGACGCTGGCCGCTGCCCGATTGATTTTAGGTGCCGCTATTTCGGTTCAGGTGCCACCTAATTTAAGCCCGGGTATTCTGGTGCAGCTTGTTGATGCAGGCATTGATGACTGGGGTGGTGTCTCTCCTGTCACTCCGGATTATGTTAACCCTGAAGCACCTTGGCCTGAAATATTGACCCTCACTGAGCAAACCGTTCTGACGGGTAAAGTATTGGTTGAGCGGATGACCTTGCACCCTGTCTATATTCGAGATTATCAAACCTGGTTAGATCCAAGCCTCAAAAAACATGTGTTGCCCTTTGTGGATGCTGATGGTCTGGTCAAAGAAGACAACTGGTTACCGGGATTAAGCGAACATGCCCCAAAGGTTCATGTCCCGGAGGCTGCCAAGGTTAGCCCTGAAATAGAAGATATATTATCACACCATAGAATAGGCAGTGAGTTGTCCAGCGATGCGATTATCCGCTTATTTCAGGCTAGAGGTTCGGATTATCAGGCGGTTTGTGACTATGCTGATCGGATTAGACAGCAGGTTTCAGGTGATAAGATCAGCTATGTCGTGAATCGAAATATTAACTACACCAACATTTGTTATTTTAATTGTAAGTTTTGTGCATTTTCTAAAGGTAAGCAGCACGAAAGTTTACGAGGTAAACCCTATAAAATCTCGCTTGAAGAAATTGAGCGACGGGTTCTCGAAGCGGATGAAAAAGGGGCAAGTGAGATAACGCTGCAAGGCGGTATTCATCCAGACTATGATGGCAATACTTATCTGGATATATGTAAGGCAGTGAAATCGGTTACGCCTCATATGCACATTCATGGCTTTACGCCATTGGAGATTTGGCAGGGGGCTGAAACACTGGGGCTGTCTATTTCTGATTATCTGGTTAAATTAAAAGATGCAGGCCTGGATACAATCCCGGGGACAGCAGCAGAAATACTTCATGATGATGTTAGAGACGTATTGTGTTCTGACAAAATAAATACTGAGCAGTGGTTATACGTTATGGAGCAAGCCCATAATTTAGGGATTCGAAGTACAGCAACCATTATGTTCGGTCATATTGAAGGCTATGAACATTGGGCGTCACATCTTATTGCGTTAAGAGACCTTCAGAAAAAAACCAATGGTTTTACTGAATTGGTGCCTCTGCCTTTCGTCGCTGATCAATCGCCTATTTTTTACCGAGGGCAATCTCGAAAAGGCCCATCCTTTCGTGAATCTATATTAATGCATGCGGTGTCAAGGATTGTTCTTTCAGGCTTTATTGATAATATTCAGGCGTCCTGGGTAAAACTTGGAATTGAAGGTGCAAAGGTTGCTTTAAATGCTGGCGCAAATGATATCGGCGGCACGCTAATGAATGAAACCATCACTAAATCAGCAGGTGCCACTCACGGGCAGGAAGTCACAGCGTTTGAAATGGAGCGAATCATTCGGAGTATCCATCGAGAGCCAAGGTTACGAAATACCGTCTATGAGACAAGGGAAATGCTGAGACAAGCCGCGATAAATAACAACATCAATGTGATGGCTATTTCTTAACGTCTATTTAAAAGAATATATCGGACAAGTTTCTAAACTTGCTTGAAGGTCTTAAGACGATCAATAAAATATTTTTGTACGCGCAAACATTGAATTATTAGTTAGTTTGGATGGAATCTATCTCAAGCCCGTCAATAGATTTTATAAAGATATCGCTAGTTTTTTACTCGTAATTCAAATAAAAATGGCTCTTTCGCAGGTTCGCTGATCACGTTAGAGCCTCTTGACGGATTTTGAGA
>CAKMZU010000194.1:0-6508 GCA_929200485.1 uncultured Gammaproteobacteria bacterium
GTATCGCCTCGGTCAATTGCATAAGCGAGTGCTTTAACAATGATGCCTTGCTGCTTTTTTTCTGCATAAAATGATCGGTAATTAAAAGGCTTGCCGAAAGCATCTCGCGTGGTATAAAAAATGTTTTGAACATCTGCAAAAATGGCGATTTTTTTCATTGTCTCACTATTAGGTTATCGGTAGTTATTAACCGAAATGATCATTTATGACAAGTCATTGGTAATTTTCAGTGTTTTTTTTGGTCAAACTTACATTACAATCGAAAAGTTTATTAACAAACTGCTTTATCCGACAAGAATAAGGAAAAACCGATGGCTTTACCAAGTTTTGATGCAGAATATTCAGCACAACTCTATAACTTTGCTGGCAAAGATGTCCCTTGGTTAATTAAAAAGTGGGCAGAAGCCACGCCTGATAAGACATTTTTAATCTGGGAGCCAAAGTCTGGCGTCGAAAAAAACTGGACTTATGCTCAGTTTTGGGCCGAGATCAATGAGGTAGCCTGTGGCTTAATTGAAAAAGGCGTTAAGAAAGGCGATAAGCTCCTTATTCATTCTGATAACAGCCCTGAGATGATGATTGCATGGTATGCCTCAGCCGTGATTGGGTCGGTTGCTGTAACAACTAACACACGTTGTATTGGTGATGAGTTAACGTATTTTGCAGAGCATTCTGAAGCGGTAGGTTGCATCACTCAGCCACAATTTATCAAAGAATTGGCAAATAATGCGAAAAGCATTCCCTGGTTTGTTGTTACTGATGATAATTCTGGCGATGAAGCCCAAGCCGATCAATTAGATCATGGTTTTGATGGTTGGTCAGCTTTATATGGTAAAGGTGAAGTGGCACCTGAGCGCCCAGCCGAGCCCATGTTACCTGTAGGTATTCAGTTTACCTCTGGCACAACATCTCGCCCTAAAGCCGTTGTTCATACGCATGCGAATGCGTTATGGGGCGGTATGTGTGGATCAGAAAACCTTGGGATTGACAGTTCGGATACCTATCTTTGCTTCTTGCCATGTTTTCACGTCAATGCACAAAGCTGGACCTTCTGGACCATGACCTGGGCCGGTGGTACGGTTGTACTTCAGCCTAAATTCTCATCCAGCCGATTCTGGGAAGTCTCTGTAAAGCATAAATGTACGCGTGCTTCTATGATTCCTTTTTGCTTCAAAGCCATCGGCGCTCAAGAAATCCCCGAACATTTTTATAAGAGCTGGTCAACCGGTGTTAAATTACACAATGTTGAAAATTACTGGAAAGTGCCAACCTTTGCGACCTGGGGCATGACTGAGACCGTTACCCATGCCACGCGTTCTATTCTTCCTTTAGATTGCCCAGAGATGAATATCGGTATGCCAAGCCCGGGTTATGAGTTTGCGGTTATTAATCCTGAAACAGGCAAATACTGTGAGCCGGGTGAAAATGGCGACTTATACATCCGTGGTGTTCGTGGAGTGCATATTTTCCTTGAATACTACAAAAACCCCGAGGCGATGGAGAAATCATTTACCGAAGATGGCTGGTTTGCGACAGGTGATACGATTCGCTTAGGTGAAGACGGTTATTTGTACTTCGCCGATCGAGATAAAGACATCTTGAAAGTCGGTGGTGAGAATGTTTCTGCTCGTCAAATCGAAGAGTTTATTGGTGAAACTTTGGGTATGGGTGTGCTTGAGGAACATGCGGTTGTTGCACAAAAGCACGATATGCTTGATGAAGTCCCTGTTGTTTTTGCAATCAAGAGTGCTTGGACACAACTGTCAGAAGAAGAAATTACCGAGAAAATCATGACGGCTTGTAATGAAAACCTTGCGGACTTTAAACGTCCTCGTGCGGTCTATTTTGTTGAAGACATGCCGCGTGCAGCACTTGATAAAGTTGCCAAAAATAAGCTACGTGAAATGGCGGATGAAATTGCTGATAAAGAAGCAACACCTGCCTAGTATCAATTGCTCTTTATAATAGACAAGTGTTTTGATTGTTTTCAAAACCCTTGTCTTCTTTTCTCCTTCCAGAAATTTTGTCATTTGATCTAAAACATCGTTTCATCCATTTTTTTTGTTATTTTACATTGTCGATTCTTTATGCGCTCAGGGTAGTGTTATGTACGATCATCATATTGCAGTGATAGAGGGAAGTATTCAACGAGGGATTGAAAAAGTAGGCCTGGACGCTTTAAGTGCAAATATGTTCAAACAATTGTTTGAGCAGTTTCCAGAGACGGCTTCTATGTTTGATGTAGAGAGTCTTGAAGGGTTTGCGCCTGAGAAGTTTTCTATTATCACTGAGCTGATATTGGATTCATTCAGGCATCCAGAATATGCGGAATCCACAATACAAAACGAAATCCTTCGCCATCATATGTATGAGCTTTATGATAAAGAATATTATTTTACCCTCATAGAATCCGTGAAGAATTGTATTCAAGTGGCGCTAGGCGATGAATGGACGCCCGAGATGCAAGAATGTTGGGATGATGCGATCGCAGGGCTTCAAGGGTTGATACAAAAAGCAACCAGGGAGCTCGGTTAGCTCAAATAAACATTCCTTCTTTCTTTTTACCTTTAATGTAAGCTAAGTTTTTTACTTCGATATAAATAATCGGTCGTTAAGTGATCACAGTCTGTAACCTTTGATAAAAAACAAATGGTAAATATTAAGACAAATAAACTTGTATAGGTTCAATTGACATTAGATGATTGTGAATATAACTATTTCGTCACAGGGCCAATGCTGCTTCCTTTCTTGTTATAGGAGAATTGAGCGATTGCTGTAATGGATAACTGAGCTACCAAGGGAAAAAGGGTTATCTGGAGCAGGTTCAGAGGCGTTGCCATTTTCAGGTGAGCTTGTAGTTTTGTATACAGTATTATTTCTAATGTATCTGCAATTTTCACACATAAAGTTTTCAGGGTACTGCGTCGCTACAATTGCACCATTGTTATAGCCTCTTGAGTAGAGCCTTTCTCTTCGAGTTGGAAGAAAAAATACTGATAATGGCTGGTAGATAAGCCTATACCCTGAAAGGAGTAATGGATTTTGATGACTACTCAACGTAGGAGGTTGTGTTTTTTCTGACTTCTTCCTCTGTGGTTGAAATGCTTCTGGTAGTCTTACATTTCGGCTTATCAAACTATTTTTTATCCTGGATTTTGTGCTTTTGAAAGTGTTAGGTTTTATATCCTTTCTAATGCAGAAACCCACAATGGTCTCTCCGCTTTGATATTGCTCGTAGAATAATTTATTCCAATCTTTTTCTGCTCTGCCAGGTCTTCCTGAAAATGCGGCGCTGGAGATAACAAGAACTGATAACAAGAAGATATAAATCTGAAGTTTCATATGGTTTTGTCAGATGCCAAAAATGGATTGGATGTTTCAGGTGGAGAATAGTTCCAGCAGAAGTCTGTTTGGCGTGCAAAAGATCGATGCACTTTAAATGATGATCTAGGCAGTGAAATGTATTGAGCCGATTAAGCTGAATCTTTCAGGTTTATTAGGGTGGTTGACGATTAATATTATTATGATGTTCAAATGATTTAAATCGTTTTTATCCGCCGGTGACATTCATAAAACGAATAACCTGAGTCTCAGAAGCGTTATCAAAGGTATGAGACTCTGGCTTTTGGGTCATCGCTGAAGTAATCGCTGCCTTTACAGATTCTAGTGGGGTCGTCGATGTTTCAATGATGTGCTTAAGATCAACAGCATCATTGTTCCCGAGGCACAGGATAAGTTTGCCGGATCGGGTGAGTCTTACGCGATTGCATTGATGGCAGAAATTGTTGCTGTGGGGTGAAATAAAGCCAACCTCACTTTTTGTTCCGTTAATGCGGTAATAGTTGGCGGGGCCTCTGAGCGTATTCTTTTGGATTAGCGGTGTTAAGGTGTGCACCTTTTGGATGCGACTTAATACTTCCTTGTTTGTTATGGTGCGCTCTTCGCGATCAAATAGTGCGTTCTCACCTAAGGGCATTTCTTCAATAAAGGCAATATGACATTGGTTAGCGATGGCAAAGTCAATCATCGCGGGGATTTCATGATCATTAACACCACGCATCACAACAACATTCAACCGAACGCGCAAGTTATCTATTTGTGATGCGGTTTTAATCCCATTGATAACACTTTGGAGGTGCTCAGGTTTCTGGCGGGTAATGGATGAAAAAGTCGCCGGGTCAAGACTATCGAGAGAGATATTCACTTGTTTGACTTTACTTAACTCAAGTGTCTTGACCGATATATCAATTTTAGAACCGTTGGTGGTTAGTGCGATATTTTCAAGTCCATTTAACTCATTAAGATAGTTGACGATATGAGCAAATTCCGGATGAATGAGTGGTTCGGCACCGGTTAGGCGAATTTTTTTTATACCAAGCTCAACAAAGGCTTGGGTCACGATTTTGATTTGTTCAAATGAGAGAAGGGTATTTCTAGGTGCAAACGTCATCTTCTCAGGCATGCAATAGGTGCACCTGAAATTACAGCGATCAGTCAGTGAAAGCCGTAGGTAATTTATCTGTCGTCCAAACGCATCGATTAGCATATGAGGCACTATTTCAAATCAGTGATCTTAAGTGAAGGAACAAATACCCACTTATAAGACCCATTTATTTTAAGATTATCTAAAAACGATTAAGCAAAAAATGCGCCAGTCGATTAATTGCGTGAGTTAATTGATCTTTTTCAGGTAAAAAAACCAGACGGAAATGCTGATTGTCGTTTAGGTTAAAGGCTGATCCTTGAACAAGCAGGATTTTTTCCTGCATCAAAAAGTCATGAATGAGTTGCTCATCGTTTTTTATCGGGTAGCGTTTAGGGTCAAGCTTCGGGAAAAGGTAAATCCCGCCTTTGGGTTTAACGCAAGAAATCCCCTCAATTTGAGTTAGCAGTGAATAACCGAGCTCCCGTTGTTCGTAGAGTCTTCCCTTAGGTAGACGTAAATCGTCAATACATTGTTTGCCATTTAAGGCCGGTTCAATTGCCAGTTGAGCGGGGACATTCGCACACAGACGCATAGACAAAAGCATGTTAATGCCTTCAATGTAGCTTTTTGCCAAGGCTTTGTTGCCTGAGGTGATTGCCCAACCTGCTCTAAATCCTGCTAAACGGTAAGCTTTCGATAAACCGTTAAAACTGATGCAAAGGGTTTTCTCAATGAGTGATCCCATAGGAATATGTTGGGCATCATCGTAAAGAATCTTATCGTAGATTTCATCGGCAAAGACAACCAGCTGATGAGTTTCCGCGATTTTTGCTATTTCTTGTAATATCTCAAGCGGATAGACGGCGCCTGTCGGGTTGTTGGGGTTAATCACAACAATGGCTTTGGTTTTTGTTGTGACTTTGCTTTTAATATCATCAATATCTGGCGTCCAGTCTGCGGCTTCATCGCATATATAGTGGACGGCTTTACCGCCTGCGAGGTTGGCCGCTGCTGTCCAAAGTGGATAATCAGGCGAGGGCACGAGGATCTCATCGCCATTATCTAATAATGCCTGTGTTGTCGACACTATCAGTTCGCTGACTCCATTACCCAGGAATATATCGTCAAGGTTTATATTGCTAAAACCATGTGACATCGCATGGCTTAATATTGCGGATCTCGCCTGAATAATACCCATCGAGTGGCTGTAGCCTTCAGCATCATGTAGATGTTCGGCAACATAGTTAAGAATGGAATCCGGGGCCTCAAAACCAAAGGGGGCAGGGTTGCCAATGTTGAGTTTTAAGATGGATTCACCTTGTGACTCCAGAGCTAGCGCACTTTGCAAGACAGGACCACGGATGTCGTAACAGACGTCTTCAAGTTTTTGAGATTTGTTGATGAGCTTCATGATGGAGGAGGGAGGCACTCAAAATAAAATTATGATTCTATATAAAAACAAAGAAAAAGCACCGTTAAATTGCGATGCTTTGGTTTAAACGCAGAGATTGTAACGTTTTGATCTAATAATAGTCATCTGACTAAATCAGTACAAGCGGGCTTGCGTTGGGCATCATCGTTGATTTGATAAATAGAATGAATAAATCGATCAGGATCAATTTAGTGGATAATAGGTTGCGAAGATAAAAATAAATGATTTATCCTGATCAATAATGGAATGAACTGAGGATATACTTATGTCTAAAATTTCCCTGTCTGAGTCCGAATGGAAAGAGCGACTCGACAATGAAACTTATTATGTTTGTCGGCAATCAGGAACCGAGCCTGCGTTTTCTGGCGAATATTGGGATTGCCATAAAGAGGGGGTTTATCATTGCGCGGCTTGTGATGCGCCTTTATTTTCTTCAGAAACGAAATATGATTCAGGTTCAGGTTGGCCAAGTTTTTTTAAAGCGATTGATGCATCTATGCTAACGTTGGATGAAGATAATTCCCATCAAATGCATCGTACAGAAGTTAGGTGTGGGCAATGTGATTCGCATCTCGGCCATTTATTTGACGATGGACCAAATCCTACTGGCTTGCGATTTTGTATCAACTCTCGAGCGTTACTATTACATG
>CAKMZU010000194.1:6520-6734 GCA_929200485.1 uncultured Gammaproteobacteria bacterium
TAAAGAATACGCAAAAAATTGAGCGCCCACTTTTTGATTCAGGTTTAACTATTTTTTTACATGTTTTATAAAAAAATGTTGACACACTCCATCAATACCCCCATAATTCGCGCCACTTGATCACAGCGTCCCCTTCGTCTAGTGGTCCAGGACACCGCCCTTTCACGGCGGTAACAGGGGTTCGAACCCCCTAGGGGATACCATATTCAAGAAA
>CAKMZU010000195.1:0-5440 GCA_929200485.1 uncultured Gammaproteobacteria bacterium
CCTTAACTCTCAGCAAAAAAAGGCAGTGAAAGAGATTTCATCGCCCTGCCTGGTTCTTGCAGGCGCAGGCAGCGGTAAAACAAGCGTTATCACCCAAAAAATTGCCTATTTAATCGATCAGTGTGGCATTCCTGCGAAAAACATCGCAGCAGTTACTTTTACTAATAAAGCCGCAAAGGAAATGAAAGAGCGTGTAGGTAAATTGTTACCTAAGAACCAGACGCGCGGCTTGATGGTGTCAACCTTTCATACTTTAGGCCTTAACATCATTCGAAAAGAGGCCGCCTTATTAAATCGACGAGCAGGGTTTTCGATCTTTGATGCTGAGGATGCCAAGGCATTGCTTAAAGAGTTGGCTATGGCGCAGGGAGAGTTTGATTTAGACCTGATTGATTTTGTACAGCAAACGATTTCACATCTAAAAAATGCCATGACCTCGCCAAAGAAAGCCGTTGAGCAGGCAAAAAACCCACAGGAAATGCAAGTCGCTATTATATATCAGCAATATCAGGAGGCCTTGGAAGCTTATAATGCGGTCGATTTTGACGATTTGATTGGTTTACCGGTTAATCTTTTTCAAAGCAATGCGGAGGTGTTGGCAAAGTGGCAGAGTCGAATTCGGTATCTCTTGGTTGATGAGTATCAGGATACCAATCATTGCCAATACGCTTTGGTTAAGCTTTTAGTGGGGGGGCGCCATGGGTTGACGGTAGTGGGTGATGATGACCAATCAATTTATGCATGGCGTGGTGCAAATCCTGAGAACCTTTCAGAGTTGCAAACAGATTTTCCAACCTCGAAGCTGATCAAGCTTGAGCAAAACTATCGATCGACCGGTATTATTTTAGATTGTGCCAATACCCTGATTCAAAATAATCCTCATGTGTTTGATAAAAAGTTATGGAGTGATTTAGCGTTCGGACAGCCGATTCGTGTGATTGCTACCGCTAATGAAAAGGTTGAGTCGGAACGAATAGCCAACGAAATTATTTCAGCAAGGCTTCGTAAGCAAAACAAGTACAGTGATTATGCCATTCTTTATCGTAGTAACCATCAGGCACGATTAATGGAGCTGGCGTTACGCTCTGAGAATATTCCCTACAGTATTAATGGTGGTGTATCGTTTTTTTCAAGAACTGAGATCAAAGACATCATGGCTTATCTCAGGTTGCTGGCAAATCCTGATGACGATAATGCATTTTTGCGCATCATCAACGTGCCAAGAAGAAAGATAGGCACTTCGACTTTGCAAGCTTTGGCGAAAGTAGCCAAAGATAGAAATTTAAGCATGCTTTCTGCCTGTGATAGTTATTTAAATAATACAGAATTATCACAAGTTGCCATTGAGAATCTTAAAGGGTTTTATCAATGGATGCAGGACTTGATGCGTGTGATGGATGAGAAAAGCCCGATTCAAGTCGCGCAACAAATGGTAGAGGAAATTGGTTACGAAGCCTGGTTGCATGCAAATAGTGCGAATGCACAAGCAGCTGAGCGACGAATGGAGAATATTCGATTTTTATTGGATAACCTGCAAAGTGCGTATCAATACGAACAGGAAGAATCAGATGATGCAACGATTAAAGACGCAATAAATCGTCTGATTCTCAGGGATATGATGGAGAGGCAATCCGAGGAGGAAGAGGAGGATACCGTGCAGATGTTGACAATGCATGCCGCGAAGGGGTTGGAGTACCCTACCGTTTTTATGATAGGTGTTGAGGAAGAAATCCTGCCCCACCGAAATAGCATTGAATCGGATGATATTGAGGAAGAACGGCGGTTGGCTTATGTGGGTATCACACGCGCTCGTGAGAATTTGATTATCACTTATGCCAATCAGCGAAAACAGTTTGGCGAAATGCTGGATACAACGCCGAGTCGGTTTATTGATGAGTTGCCGAGCGAGCATATTCAGTTTGAGGGGCGAAGTTCTGAGGATTCAGAAGCCAATATTCAGCAAGGACAGGAAACGCTTGATGGCTTAAAGCGATTGTTTGACGATTTTTAGGCTTTGGGGTGCGGTGTTAGAGTCAGCCCGCCCATTCGCCCATTAGTAGGCTCAGAATGAGCGGGTTAATCCAAAAAGAAGTTAAGTAATAGATTAAGGCAGCATGAAATCAACGGCTGCTTTGATTTCATCAGCAGAGCAATCGCTACATAAGCCTTTTGCTGGCATTGCACCTACACCGTTTGTAGCGTTGGTATAAAGCGTCTCTACGCCTTTGGCAATGCGATCTTTCCACTGGCCGGCATTCCCTTTAATTGGAGCACCCGCTGCACCTGAAGTATGACAAGCGGTGCAGAATGTGTTGTAGATTTGCTCGCCTGAACGAGGCTCGTCACTGGCTTTGGCAACTGTCAGGTTTTTGGCACACTCTTCACCTTGCAGGCAAACGTCACCAACCGGTTTGATGCGTTCTGAAATTGCTTGAAGTTTTTGCTCGGAAAGTGCTAAAGCCTGCTGAGTAAGGCTGAACAAAACAAGGCTCATTAATAAGCCAAGTGCACGAGAAATAGAGCGATAGATTGGCTGCATCTAAGATCCCTTTGGTTAGTCGTTATTTTTAGACGATTATACCTTGTTGCTTTGGTGTGCGAAAGTTTTTATACGGTTGGACGATCGATATAAATATCCCGCGTAGTTGAAATACTTGTTTTTTTAGATCAAGAAGGCGAACGCAAAGAAGTTGCTTTAAAAGAGGTTTGGCCATGATTCGAATTGTTTGAGAAGATTCGCAGCACTATTTGATAATAAATTGAGAATGTCCTTTCCTTGATTCAAAGTTCTGCGAATCGAGGAGGTGCAGGGCGCAACAATGCAAGCAATAAAACAAAGAAGCTATGGAGCGCCTGAGTTTACTGTCTGTCCTGCTTAAAAGTGAGACCCTAATACTCTGCTTTTACATAACTGTCTGATGATTTAAACCGTCAGAGCTAAAATAAAAACTTTGAAGATTTTTCAGCATTGACTGGATGGTCGATAAGAACAAGCCTCATTGATTCTGGCATCTTGGCTATTGAAAATTAGCTTGAGGCAGCAGAAGATTAATTTCAATCATGATTTAAAACCTGTACCTGCTTACAATGAGATAAGGGAAGCAGAAGATAAAAAGTTAGCGTTTCTAGCAGGCAGTGCCTTAGGATCTGGAGACTTTTTATCGGGTAATGGTATTTTTTTAAATTCGGCTTCCCTAAATCCTCCTTCACTGATTTTCGTCAATAATCTTGTTGGGCGAGCCTGTTTTTCATATTTAAAGAGAGTGTTTATATTTTCTGTTGACTCGGGATATTTTTTTTTCAAAAGATCAATGGTTTGATCATGTGAATCACCAATAAATATTGATGTAGGCCCCGCCATATTTGGCCAACCAAGAAAACTTTGGTGTTTACAAATAAATTTCCTGCCACTTGTTAGGCTACCAATAAAAATAGTCCTCCTTTCATTTGTCCCATCAATTTTTTGAACCTGTAATTCTTTTTCGGAGAATTCCGTCTTTTCTCTACAGAATACTTTAAGGAAACTCTGGCTCAAACCTCTCCTTTTCTTTTGATTCACTATAGTGTTAGTGAGTTTATGGCATTCTTGAGGTTGACGTCTTTTGCTAATTTTTTCAAGTCTCACAAAGCGATATGTAGTTCGATCTTCCTGATCATTAATAGGTTGATTGGGCTGTTCATAGGTTGCTTCAGAGATTGCTTTAGAAACTATTGCTTCTTCAGGTTGAGGGTTTGAATGGGTACAGATACAACAGATACAACAGATACAACAGATACAACAGATACAACAGTAACAAGTAGCCTTGATATACCTAATAAAGCCTTTTAAATACTTTGTATGATGGCTTGATTTTTGAACGACTTCTATTGGGGTTGGATGTGGATGCGGAGGTGGAGGTGGAGAATTAAATGGCATGGAGTTCTGTTCCTTTAAGGGAGCTTATTAATAGGTCTGCAAGGTTTTTTGATCCAAACGATTAGAGTGACAGTGATTAATCAATTGCTTAGGATCTTTGTTACTTTAAAGGGGGGGGGAGTTCATTAATTTTAGTGCATATTCCGGTGTATCGATTTAATTTTTTGCTGCTCAATTTGTTTGATGCGCTAAAATACCCTGGATATAAATGTCGTCACCAAAAAGCGCATAAAATTATGAGTCAAGCCTGATAAAGCCTGTTTATTTTATGGGCAGCAGAAAGAGTAAAGCCGCCTCTTTAAAAATTGCTTGTATATTGATCAAGATTTGATAAGCCAGCCTTAACAAAATTAAGGCCTTCAAATGATATGGAAAGAACCACTCCCCCTCTTCTTTGCGTTTTATCTTGTTGATAGCGATAATTGGGCTTGATTATTTTTTTTGAGATGAATTATGCCCTCCCTTCAAGATCAATTAATGAAAGCCGGTTTGGTTGATAAAGATAAAGCCAAAAAGATCAAAAAAACCAAGCATAAGCAGCAGAAAGTTGCACAAAAAAGCAAACATGTTGCTGAGGATGAGGTGAAACTTGCCGCAAAAGAGGCATTAAAAGCAAAAACAGAGGCGGATCGACAGCTGAATCTTGAAAATAAAGCAGCCTTGGAGAAAAAGGCCATTATTGCTCAGGTTAAACAGATGATCTTAATGAATCGGCTTGAACGAGTTAAAGGTGATGTCGCTTATAATTTTGTGGATCAAAATAAAGTGAAAACACTGTATGTGTTGCCAAAATTCCAGGAAGAATTGAGTCGTTCATTGCTCGCGATAGGAATCGTCGAGGAGCCTCAAGGCCGAACCTATCATTTAATTCCTAAAAAAGCGGCTGAAAAAATTGCAGAACGATCGCCTGAGCATGTCGTGATTATTGAAAAAGATGCGCAAACCCCGGAAGAGGATGACCCCTATGCTGATTATCAAATCCCAGATGACTTAATGTGGTGATGATATAGGGAAATTTTACCTTATTATCCTTCCGTGTTTTTATCTTCTTATACAGGCAGTTAGCTAAACCCTTATTGAAGATTTGGCATTTAACGCTATATTTCATTTGATTTTTTTAAATCAATCGCACATTGGAAATGTAGAGCTTGTCGGGCAGCCGCCGACAATAAGCTTTTACAAATAACAGAGGATGTTATGAATAACGCGTGGTTTTGCCTATCGATACTATCTGTTGCTTTATCGCAGGTAGTCATGAGTTTACCCTATCAATCCAAAGATATTCGCTCCATTGCGTTAGGTGGTACTGGCGTGGCTTCTGCAAAGTCTCGTTATGCAGCGGAATTTAATCCCGCGTTGTTAAGTCACTACCCAAAGACAAAAGGTTTTAGCGTAAGTATGTTCGGCCTTTCCGCTCGTGGTCAATACGATCAAGATGCCTATGATGCATTTATGGATGTCGAAGGCGAAGAATATATTGAACAACTAAAACAAACCAGTGATGCAATGAATCGATTTGATTCA
>CAKMZU010000195.1:5450-6167 GCA_929200485.1 uncultured Gammaproteobacteria bacterium
ACCTCAGTTCACCTTGAGGCATCTGCGCATATCAGCAATTGTGATTTACAGTTCCTGGAAAAGTTTACTGAATACCTTCAAGGCATTGATGTTAACAATCCCTCAGTTATTGAGCAGGGTGATAGTGCAAGAATTAGTTGTGATCAGCGTGATACAGAGCTGGAATTTTTCAAAGTAGAAAATGGCAATCGGCGATTTGTCAATTTGGCGAATGACACCGCCAGAGATGGTAAAAGTTACTTGTTATCCAGTTCAGAAGCTATTGGTGTGGTTGTTTCTGAATTGGGCTTGGCCTTTTCGCATGGCAGGGATATAGCTTCGGTGCAGCTGGCTTTGGGTGTTACGCCTAAGTATCTGCTTATTTATGGGGCCTATGCCGGCCCTACTATACAATCGATAAATGACGGCTCTTTTGACGTTGATAAAGATTTAAAAGACAGTTATGTCAAAAAAAATGCCTTCTCTATGGATATAGGGTTCGCCGCAGATTTATTGAAAGATAAAAACTTATCGTTAGGCCTGACGCTCTCAAACCTTATACCAGTGAGCATTGAAATGACCTCAATCATTGGTGAGGGGAGTGGACTTAAGAAAAAAACAGTCAAAATACAGCCACAAGCGACCTTGGGTGCATCCTACAGAAAGTGGGGAGTTGAAGTGGCAATGGATATCGATTTAAACGCAAGTTCTCCATTAAATAAGGGCAAGGAGCATCAG
>CAKMZU010000195.1:6177-6729 GCA_929200485.1 uncultured Gammaproteobacteria bacterium
TGAATATGATCTGGGTGAATGGGATTGCCTGAATTTACGAACAGGCACTCGTATTAACCTGAAAGATAGTGATGATCAAATTCTCACAGCAGGGCTAGGCGTCAATATCATGGCGTTTTATTTGGATATTGGTACTGAATTTGCCGACGGTCACTACGGGGGTGGGTTGCAGATGGGGCTGTCTTTTTAAGCAGCTGTTTATTTCGTGGCGCTATCTGGCTATGGCTTGATGGGAAAAGTTATCTGTATGTCGGCTGAATGGCCCCTCTGAAGAATTGTGATTAAATCCCTAAAAAGACGGGAACTGATCACTATCACAAGCGCTCTAAACTTAGGTCAGAATCTTTGGAGTCTCTCATGAAACATTACGAGCGTATTCTCGTTGCTGTTGATCTGGAGCAGGAAAGTCAGGGGATTATCGAGCGAGCAATTGCTCTTTCTCAAACGGCATCTGTTTTAGTTGTTCATGTTGTTTTACCGCTGTCTCAAGCGTTTTATGCTAATGGTTTGGGATTGGTTCAACCCATGGTAGATCTGGCAAAGCTTGAAGAA
>CAKMZU010000196.1 GCA_929200485.1 uncultured Gammaproteobacteria bacterium
CGCACGTACGGATCTGTGCGGGGGGTGGCTGGCAACGGCCATTCCTACCGCGACCAAAAATATTACAATTATTTCAAAAGTGATCTGTTGACGTCTAAACTGAAAAGACGAATAAGAATAATAATTGAATATTAATGAATATTCCCCAAAGCTTTAGTTTATATAAAGTAATTCGGGTGTTGTTGATCTTACATTTTGGATTGGCATTTCAACTATTGGCTCAACCGATTGTAGAGAGCAAAGAAGAAAAAACTCAGAAGAAAGCCCAAATTAAGCCGACGGTCGATGAGGAAACTCTTGAAGAAACAGTCATCGTTGGCACTTTAGTAGATGAAACAAGTAGACTTTCACAATCTTCAGGTAGGCTTTTTGCGACAGCCGGGGCTGTGAATGATCCTTTGCGTTCTATTTTTGCATTACCTGGTGTTATTCAACCCTCAGGATGGCGTTTATTTGGGCCTGTGGTGCATGGTTCTGCTCCTCAAGATAATAATTATTTTATTAATGGGTTACCTACTCAGTATCTTTATCATTTGAATGGTTCCAGTGTTATCTCTCCGTTTGTTTTAAAGAATATTTCACTTAAAAAGTCAGCCTACCAAGGTTTTTATTATGATGCTTTAGGCGGAATTATCGATATTCAATTTCGTGAGCCTAAGTTTCAGTCGCTATCGTTAATGCTGGATTGGAGTTTATTAGAAGCCAGTACCTTTGTGGAGTCGGCATTAACCGAAAATACCGCATTTTATGCAGGCTACAGGCAAAGCTTGTTGCAAAGTTATAACGAACTCATTGACTTAAAAAGCATTGCAAGTAAAAAAGCTTCTGGGTTTACTATTAATTCATTACCAAAATCGTCAAATTATCAAAGCCGGTTTATTTGGCAGGATGATTACGATCAAACCTTGTCATTAACTTTTTTTGGCGCACGTGACTCTAGTGAGAGTATTTTTCAAGAGGATAATAATCTGGTTATTAAAGATAATGCATTGCTAGGTAAGGCAAGCATAAATAAAGGATTTGATGCTCAGATGCTTGAATGGCGCTCAGACCAGCGTAACAGATGTTTTTCAACCTTTTTGACTTTAGCTCATCGATCGAGTGAAGATAAAACCGACTATGGATACGAGCGGTTTGTGAATCAAAGTCAACGCACGTTTTTCATTAAATCGGGTATTGATAAACAAGCTTTTAATAATCACCGGCTTTCTTTTCAAGGAATATATCAAAAAAAACAGGTGGATTTCGATGTCAACTCAAAAGTGCCTAACTGTTCTTCAAGCTTTAAGGCCGATTGTGCTGTATTAGGCCCTACACTCTATACGTTTAAAAAGTCGGTGTTAATTCATCGCCCTATACTCTATGTTTCAGATCATTGGGCAGCTAGCGCTAAGCATAGGCTTTCATTTTCTTTGGTTGCTGGATTTGATAGCTATTTAAACGAAGGTTTCGTTGAGCCTAGATTCGCGTGGCTTTGGCTGCCGTTTAATGACATTCATCTAAAAGTATCAGGTGGGTTATATTCAGGGTTTCCAGATCTATTGCAACTGATTGAACCCATCGGTTCTCAAGCGTTATCAGTTGAGAAGTCCACGCATCTAGCGGTAGCCATGGCCAAAGTATTGGAATCGGGTTGGCGAATAAGTTCTACAATTTATTATAAGCGTTTAAATGACCTAATATTTATTCATAGCTCGAGTGAGAACGGGAAGCGATTATCAAATAGTGTTGAAGGTAATGCTTATGGCATTGACCTGATGCTTGAAAGGCATCTTAGTCATAAGTTGAATGGATGGGTAGCTTTGAGTTTTTCTAAAACTCAGCGGTTTGACCCAAAAACGAAAAATAACCTATTTTTTCAATATGACAAACCTGTGATTTTCAAGGCAGCTTGGAATTATCAGTTTAATCAACAATGGCGAGCAGGGTTTAAATGGCAATTGGCATCAGGTCACCGATATACGCCTATTGTTGGAATAGAAAACCAGGAAAGTTCAGATAGAAAAGTACCAGTCTTCGGCGCTCAGAACTCGAAACGATACCCCATGACACACCAACTGGATTTTCGAGTAGACTACTCGAAGAGTTACAATTTAATAGACTGGGAGTTGTATTTTGAAGTGCTAAATCTCTATAACCAATCGAATATCACAGCCTATCGATTTAATTCTCAATCAGATATTTTATCTGCTGAAGAGGAAATTAAAGATATTCCTCTCCATAAGGATACAGGTCTTGGAATTATTCCTTCGGTGGGGTTTAAAATCGCCTTCTAACCGTTGGTGTATCTCCACCATTCGGTGAATCGACTTTTAGTGCTTTCAGGCGTGCTTCAATGTCTGCATCAACTTGAGAGCCAGGGATATGTTTATAAAATTTACCCTCTGCTGTTTTCGCATCACCAAACTTCAGATTGAGGCGTTTTTGATTAACGATTTCATTACTAACATCATTGTTAAGGTTGGCGATGCTGTTGATTCTACCTTCTTTACTTCTATTGACAATAACGCGTTTCGCAATAGCAGTGACATCTTCTTTGCTTAAAGTGACATTGAGTTTGCGCGCTTGGGTGATTGTGACGCTAATGGCACGCTTGAAGTTTTGTGCTAATAATTTCTTTTGCCCTTCTTTTACTTGAAGCCGGAAATTTTCTTGCGCCTGTTTAACAGAGGTATTGATTTGCTGAAGTTTCTTTTGGGTTTTTGCTGCTTGTTTTAGTTGTCTATTGACAGGGGAAGGTAACTGACCGCCTAATTGATTTTTTAAAAACAGGGAGGGCGACTTTTTGTTCATTGTCTTAAGGTTAAAAATGTTTTTGAAAAATGTAAAGTCCAAGCGAATCGTCCCCTTTAATAACGGGCTGGGCATACCTTTTAATACTGTAGATTCGGTTGTCAGTGATGATAACTCATCGCTAATTTCCTCAAGCCCATCATAATTGACTAATCGAAGGGTGAGGCTTTCTGCCTTGAATGTATTGTCAGTCAACTCACCCTTTGCTGCAATGACCATTAGCTTGTATTGATCGTTTTCAAGTTCATTTATCAGGCTGATTGCTTTTTCTGACGAGTCAAACTGATAGCGTTGATAAGCTGGAGATATTCCTTCAACTTGCACGGTTACGATGCTGTCATTGATCGTGATTGATTCAATGTCAGTGCCTGACTCAATACGCTGGTATCAGATGTTGATACGCATCAGTACCCTCAATGGTATTGAGTTTTATCCTGCTTTGCTCAATAGTATTGATGAGGTCAAATTCACTGAGTAAGGGTAATGCCGTATAAAAGTTAAGGGGTTTATTGGATTGCCAATCAATTTCGGTGAGTGGCTTATTTTTTTTATCGAGGGTTACTAAACCAACCGCGTTAATGTCTGCAGATTTATCGATAGGCAAGGTGAGTGATCGCTAAGTTTGCAGTTTTCTCTTCATGAATGTTGAGCGAGTTTTGGCCTGAGATCGGAATTTCAACGGTGATTTGGTTTTGTGCTTCTTCATCAGATTTGCCAAAAGTATCGTAAAGAAATGGGATGATGAGTGCTTTATTATCAATCCAGTTGACCTGTGTGTTTTCAAGGTTAATGGTCACTAAAATGGATTCATAATGACCCACAGGGATATCAGAAAATTGTGCTTGAACAATAGTGGGTTGAGAGAGTAATGAAGAGATTACTAAAGGGCCATTATCAGAGCCCAGTATCGAGTGTATATTTTCATTACTATCAATCAAACCGATGTTATCTATCTGAACGGACGAATAAAAATAAGGAGCAGGCAGCAAATTAAGCCAGAGCTTTAATGATCCGATTGTTTGAGCAAGGGTTTCTTGACGCTTATCAGATCGCTTGGATTCCGTCGTTGGCTGGCAGGCAATGATTGATGATATGCACAGCAAGAATAGGATGGGTCTCATTGCTCTTTGCTCAAATGAAAGTGAGTTCATTAAGTTTAGCTAACCTTGGATGTTTTGAATAAATTCATGAACCAAGACATAAAAATGCATGTCGAAATAGATTTTGTGGTCTGTTTTTATGTTTATGTACAAAGGGTTACTTTCGTCTCTCGTTCTAATGTTTTTCAGTCTGCCCATGTTCAACGCTTACGCAAATTTACCTCATCAATTATCCACTGCTGCGATTTATCGTGCGCCTAAATCATCTGCGTTGGATATAAAAACGGTTCATACGCACTGTGAGCGCATGCTCTTTGAAGGAGTGAATAAGGGACATAGGTTAGATCAATTTGAAAACGATATTGAACTTCATCCGGGTGAATATTTAGTACGAATCACCTTGGCAACTATTTGTGGTTCAGACCTGCACACCTATGAAGGAAGACGCACGAGTTTTCTGCCCTCAGTGTTAGGTCATGAGGCAGTAGGCATTGTTGAAGCAGTAGGTGAGGGTTTAGATGAGAACCTGGTAGGTAAACGCGTTACTTGGACTATCACAGATACATGTGGGTCTTGTGAGTATTGTACCTATTGGAACCTGCCGCAGAAATGTGAAAACGTTTTTAAGTACGGTCACTCAGCTCTTGAGGATGGATCAGGTTTAAATGGATGTTTTTCTAGCCATATCTTGCTTAGAGCTGGGACACACATCGTGGTTTTGCCAGATGAAGTGCCAGATGACGTCATGGCGCCAGCAAACTGTGCTCTCGCAACGATGGTAGCAGTAATCGAAGCAGTGCCTGCTGATACCAAGAATGTATTTATACAAGGAGCCGGGTTGCTCGGTGTATATGGTGTCGCTCTTTTAAAGCACAAAGGGGTAGAAAATGTATGGGTGACAGATGTTGCACAACAGAGACTTGAAGTTGTAGAAAAATTTGGAGCAAAGGTGATTCATTCGAGCGAACTGGCTAGGCTACGCACAAAGCAGTTTGATGTAGTGATTGAAGTGGCGGGAGTTTCCAGCATTATTTCTGATGGGATGAGGCTTCTCCGCCTAGGTGGGATATACCTGTGGGCGGGTATGGTACATGATCAGACGCCATTAGATATTCTTGGAGTAGATGTTGTGAAAGGGTGTGTCACCATCATTGGTATTCACAACTATGCTGCTAAACATTTAGAGGAGGCTGTTGCTTTCCTTGGAGAAACAAAAGATAGATTCCCTTGGGCCGAGTTAGTGTCAGATCCAATGGCGTTAAGAGCACTTGATGATGCTTTCACTATGACAAAACAAAGAAAATGGCACAGGGTGTCTGTAAAACCCTAAGCTCTGTGTGATATCCAAAATCCCTAAAGTCTTTTGAATAAAATCATGAACTAAGACATAAAAATGACTGTCAAAAAAAGGTTTGATAGTCAGCTGTTTTGCCCATGCTAAAAGGGTGTTCGTTACGATGGTATTTCCAAAGCGATTTTTACACAGTTAAGTGTGACTGCTGAGCAGGTCAGTGGAATATCAAGGCATATAATCCAGGATAATCGGTGATATTTAACCTGAGTTTCGCATAAGTATTCACATCTGTTGTAAAGCTCTCAAAGCATTTTTCTCTAGTCGAATTAGTATAATTCAGGGCTTTTTGGGCTGAAAAGTATAAGCAATCAGATCGCCATTGTGTCGGTTAACTCCCTTATTGGAATTGGTGACGAGGAAGATGACTTAGCAACTGATGGAAAACGCTGTTATGATGTTTCATGCCTGTCCTTTGTTTACGGGAAAATACCTGTCTCAATAACGGATATTTTACCAGACACCAATACCAATAAAGACGGGCATCCTATCTTGCCGTTAATTTCTTAACCAGACAGCAGTAATAAATATAGTTTCCTTGAGAACTAATCAACTATTTATTCATCTAACAGAATAACAATGAGTTTAATTTAGATGAGCTAGATTAGATAAACCCATTACTTTTCTTATGTTTGAGCCAATTCAATATGGAGAATAATATAGTGAAGTATGTAATATATATGTTTGTTGGTCTATTCATTGGCTTTACGGTCTTTGCTGATGCGCTAGTTGTCCGTAACCGGACGGATCATACCAATCACATACATTTTCATGATGTGCATGGTAAACATAATTTTGACTGGAGCATACCGAAAGGTCACACTAAGTCATTAACACTTTCGCATGGCTTATATTTACAGATAGTTGTTCAAAATGAACATCAAGGTACTGTTTGTCAAGTTCATCTACAGGAGGTGGAATACAAATGGACTACGCACCACTGGTATTCAGGGACAGTTGAGAAATCGAACTATCAACCTTATATAACTTGGACAGACTGTCCTTCCAATGTTGTTCATAGTACATTTGATCAAGAAAACTGGAATTTACCGCCAGGCGACGGTCCTGCAGGGCCAAGTTATTCAACTATTACTATAAATAATGTCTATTAATTAATCAGAAAATATCAGTGAATGTATTAAAACGAATAGAGCTCTATCAAGAGTGCTTTTGTTGAACGTATTTACATCCCGGATGAAGAAGTAATAAAGATCTTCGAGGTTGTTTTAGTTGTCAGGGAGAGGGAGAACCCTGATTAACTATTGTAAAACCAATACAGGCAGTCGCTGTTTGATTTCTATCCCCAATACTTACCACTATCTGATCATTAGCTGTTTTTTTACATCGTTTGATTGCGCAAAATAAATCTCATTATAGGGTACCTCTAATAATTGATTTTGAAATTAGTGCCCGAAGGGGTATCTATAGAAAATCCGACCTCCCTT
>CAKMZU010000197.1 GCA_929200485.1 uncultured Gammaproteobacteria bacterium
CGCTACCTGAGGTCGTGCGCAAAGCCATAGCAGGTGTTGCTCATAGCCTCTCGTCTGCAAGAGAGTTCTTAAAACCCAAAGGCTTGCTTATTGGTCTGATGATTGGATTGATTGCCTGGGGTTTAGAGGGGTATGGGTTGTTTTTGTTAGTTGATGACTATCGACCTGATCAAACCACTTTGATGGCGGCTATGGGGATCTATGGCTTTGCCATGCTGATGGGTGCCTTGTCGTTTTTGCCAGGTGGCGTTGGTGGGGCAGAGGCTGCTATGGCATTGCTGTTAGCTAAGGTTGGTTTTAGTATGCCAGAAGCTTTAGCCATTACATTAATATGCCGTTTAGCTACTTTGTGGTTTGCTATTTTGCTGGGTATTTTATGCTCCTTATGGTTATCCTTTTTAGGGCTTTCGCCCACGACTAAACAACCGGTTAAAAAAAATGTCTGACCAAACGGTTCTTGCTGTTGATTTAGATGGCAGCCTTATAAAAACAGATTTATTGTATGAAAGCTTAATGCTACTGATTAAGCAGCGCATCTGGATGGTGCTTTTTCTTCCTTTCTGGCTGTTAAAAGGCAAAGTCTATGTTAAGCATCAAATCGCTAAACATATTGAGTTTGAGCCTAAAGGTATTCCATTAAACTCAACAGTCATTGAAGAAATAAAAAAAGCGAAATCCCAAGGCCGTGAGTGTATTTTGATAACTGGCAGTGTTGAGTCACTCGCTAACCAGATTGCCGACTTTATTGGTTTGTTTGATAAGGTTTATGCATCAACGCTTGGTGAAAAGAACTTAACAGGTAGTCAAAAGGCGAATTTTTTAGTCGAAACCTATGGTGAGAAAGGCTTCGATTACATCGGCAATAGCACCGTTGATTTGCCGGTGTGGTCGAAGTCGCGTGAAGCGGTTGTCGTATCGAGCAATAAAGGTCTTTTCGATAAAGCCAGTGCTCTAACAAAATCACAGTGGATTGAATTACCAAAGCCGGGTCTAAAAACCACTCTAAAGGCTATTCGGATTCATCAATGGGTGAAAAATGCGCTGTTATTTGTCCCGCTATTAACGTCTCATCAGGCTCTACATTGGGATTTATTGTGGCACTGTCTTTTAGGGTTTATTGCGTTTTCATTAGCCGCATCGAGTGTCTATGTATTAAATGACTTGATGGATTTGGCTTCTGACAGGCAGCACTCAACCAAGAAAAACCGGCCTTTTGCTGCAGGTAGCCTATCAATTAAGTTTGGTGTGTTATTGTTTCCGTTACTCTTGGCGAGTTCTGCGTTTATCTGCTTGTTTTTGCCGTTGCCGTTTTTTATGGCGCTGGTGGTCTATTATGCGATAACTGTATTTTATTCGTTTTCGTTTAAGCAGATTATGCTGCTGGATGTGATCACTTTAGCCGTTTTATACACCATGCGCATTATTTCTGGTGTTGTGTTAATTGAAGTGCCTTTCTCTCCATGGTTACTTGCGTTCTCCATTTTCATTTTCTTGAGTTTGGCATTAGTTAAACGCTATGTGGAGCTGGTTAAACTTGCACAAAGTGGCAAAGAAAAAACGGCAGGGCGCGGCTATCTTGCATCTGACTCTCCGATTATTGCAGCGCTAGGTTGTGCAGCTGGCTATATTGGCGTTCTGGTATTGGCGTTGTATGTGAATAGTTCGGCGGTTGTCGCACTGTATCAGCATGAAGCGTTTTTATGGGTAGCCTGTGTAATCCTGTTGTACTGGATCAGTCGCATGTGGCTTTTAGCGCATCGAGGGGAGATGGACGATGACCCAATCTTTTTTGCGATTAAAGATAAGGCTAGCCTAATGACGGCGGTACTTGTTTTTACTGTTTTTGTCATGGCGATTTAAGATGGAACGGTACTCTTGGGGTGGTTATCCCAATACGCAGCAGCAATTAAAGCAGCTTTCTTCAATAACGACACCGTTGCCAAAAGAATCATTTCTGCCCTATGGTTTGGGTCGAAGCTATGGCGATAGTTGTTTAAATTCAGAAGGTGTATTATTAAGCTCCCAGCCCTGTGATCATTTTATTTTCTTTGATAAAGAAACAGGGGTTTTAACTTGTGAAGCCGGTGTTAACCTTAAATCTATCATTCAACACTGCTTGCCGATGGGGTGGTTTTTACCGGTAACGCCCGGTACACAATATGTCACTGTTGCAGGTGCTATTGCTAATGATGTGCATGGCAAAAACCACGAGTTAGCAGGCAGCTTTGGCTGTTATGTTAAACAGTTTGAATTGGTTCGATCAACAGGTGAGCGATTGCTTTGTAGCCCTTCTGACAATAGCGATTATTTTTATGCCACCATCGGTGGTCTGGGGTTAACAGGGTTTATCACTCAAGTAACCATTCAATTAAAACGCATCAATAGTCACAAGTTGTTAGTCACCAGTGAAAAATACCAGCATTTAAATGATTTTTTTACCTTAAGCGAAAATGCGGACGATGCCAATGAATATCAGGTTGCCTGGTTAGACTGTACAGCGACAGGCAGTAAATTAGGTCGAGGGCATTTTATTTCAGGCAGGCATCAAGATGATGGCGATTTGATATTACCTGAAAGAAGGGGTAAATCTGTTCCTTTAACTTCGCCAGTTTCTTTAATTAATAATTTGTCTGTTCGTTGTTTTAATTCGCTTTATTATCAACGGCAATTGGGGCAGACAAAAATACTTGAGCAATCGTATGAGCCGTTTTTTTATCCTTTAGATGCCATTGAAAACTGGAATCGACTTTATGGCAAACAGGGTTTTCTGCAGCATCAGTGTGTGATCCCTAAAAATGTTGGAAAAGAAGCTATTAAGGAAATGTTAGCATTGATTGCCAAAGAAAAAACAGGCTCTTTTTTAGTTGTTTTAAAGATGATGGGGGCTAAATCCAGTGGTGGCTGGTTGAGTTTTCCAATGGAAGGCGTTACTTTGGCGATGGATTTTCCCTATCAAGGTAAACAGACATTGGACTTTTTACATAGACTGGATGCGATTGTTTCCGATGCAGGTGGGCGACTTTATCCTGCGAAGGATGCCAATATGCTGCCATCAACTTTTAAAGCAGCTTATCCCAAATGGGAGGCACTTGAAAAAATGCGAGACCCTCAGATTGCCTCAGACTTTTGGAGACGAGTGATACAATGAATATATTAGTGATTGGGGCAAATTCTGCGATTGCCAAAGCAGTAGCAAGGCGATACGCAAATCCTGCCAATGCGTTTTATTTAGTGGCTAGAAATGAAGAGAAATTAAACAAAAACGCTGAAGATTTAAAAGCCCGTGGCGCGAATCAGGTAGAAATCAAATCGGCGGACTTTGCTAAAGCGGGTATAGAGCCTGAAGTTATTGAATCCGCTAAAGCAAGCCTTGGGCGAATAGACTTGGTTATCATGGCGCACAGCATTCTGGGTGATCAGGCTGTTTTTGAAAAAGATCTGGATGCGCTTAATCAACTTTATCAGGTGAATACGTTAAGCAGCTTAAACTTATTAACCTTGCTTGCGAATGAAATGGAAGTGCAAAAGCAGGGTAATATCGTATTTATTGCATCGGTCGCCGCAGATAGAGGTAGACCCAGTAATTATGCTTATGGCTCATCAAAAGCAGCCGTTGTCACCTTTCTACAAGGCATGAGAGCTCGCCTTGCGAAATCCAATGTGCATGTGATGACGGTGAAGCCAGGTTTTGTTGAATCCCCAATGACAGAGCACATAGAAGGTAGTGGCCCGTTATGGTCAACGCCTGAGAAAGTGGCAGAAATTATTCAAAAAGGCTTGGTTAAAAGGCGCAATACCCTCTACACGCCTTGGTTCTGGTGGGGTATTATGACCATTATTAAGTCCATTCCAGAGTGTATTTTTAAGAAATTGAATTTATAACTATCAATAGTAACGAGGTTTTTTCTCTGGCTGAGAAAGGCGCTCCTGCTGATGCGAGAGCGCCTTTCTTTTGGGGGGTGCTTTTTTAAGTTCGGTTAAAAAGGCGGAAATGCTCTTCTGTGCTTTATTGCATTATACTTTATGAATATTATTGACCTTACTACTTAAAATAAAGGGTGTTAGCTATGTAGCCTATTTACCATATTGCTAGCCAGCAGTTAATAATATAAGGGGGGTGCTATGGTTAAATATGCCTATGTTTCAATTAACTACAGGTTTTAGGTATTATTTTTTTGCACTTTGGCTGTAATGGTCTAATAGCACCGGACACTTAAATGCGAGACAATATAGTCAACCATTTAAGGTACAAGAATGAGCGAAAAGAAAACAGCAAAGAGCTACCCACAAGAATTCAAAGAGGAAGCCGTAGCCTTGGTAATAGAGCAAGGTTATAGCGTGCCAGAAGCCGCTAAATCACTGGGTATTGCAGTCAGTCTGCTATACAACTGGAAAGCAAAATTTGAAAAAGAAAAAGCTGGGCTATCCCTGAAAGAGGATGAGCGCGATGAGCTTAAAAGGCTTCGCAAAGAAGTTAAAAATCTTCGCATGGAGAAAGAAATATTAAAAAAGGCGAGTGCCTTCTTTGCGAAGGAAATGAAGTAAAATTTCCTTTCATCAAAAAGGAATCGGCTAACTACCCTGTTAACATGCTTTGTCGATTGTTGAGTGTGGGTAAATCTGCTTACTATGACTGGATTAAGCAGCCTGCCACGATAATCACAGCACATGAACTGCATTTGTACAGGCGAATGAAGCGCTTGTTTAAGCAAAGCAGGCAAAGCCTGGGAAGTCGTGAAATGATGAAAAAACTCCGTAAAGAAGGCTTTGTTATTGGCCGTTATCGCGTGCGTAAGTTAATGAAAAAGCTTAATTTGGTTGTGACACAACGAATAGCTTATAAGGTCACAACTAACCGCAGACACAGCGATTCTGTCGCTGATAACCTGCTGAATATGAACTTTGACCCTGTTGCGCCTAATCAGATATGGGCGGGCGATGTGACGTACCTGAAGACTGAGCAAGGCTGGATGTATCTGGCCATTGTTATGGATCTGTATTCAAGGCGCATTGTGGGATGGCATATCGATAAGCGTATGAAAGTCGACTTGGTCAGCAAAGCTTTGATTAAAGCTTACAACCTACGCCAGCCACCTGACGGACTGGTATTTCACAGTGATCGAGGTTCTCAGTATACCAGCAAGCACTACCGTAAATTACTGCGAAGCTATGGTATGAGAGCCAGTATGGGCGATGTAGGGGCTTGCTGGGATAACGCTGTTGTTGAACGTTTCTTTGGCAGCCTCAAGCATGATTGGCTGTTTAAAATTCACCAGCCATCGCGTAAGCATATGAAACAGGACGTTGCAGCGTATATGAAGTATTACAACAATGAGCGCCTCCACTCAGCCAATAGCGATGAGACGCCAGTGCAATGGGAAAAACAATTTTATCGAGCTGCCCAAAACGATGAAACGTTCGCCCGCGAAACTTTCATCGGAGTGGGTAGCCAGCAAGCGAAGCGCGTTAGTAATGCATAAACTAAACGCAAAAAATCTCAAATTTTAGTGTCCGGTTTTACTTGACCAGAACAGGCGGTGAAGATCCACCGGCGGAAATGGAAATTTATTGGACTCTCCTAGTGATCTTGAATATATAGTTTTATTGGATTTGTGAAATGTGATACATTCAAACTTATTTTCCAGCCAAGGGAGGCATGAAACGGTGAGCTTACCGTCATCAACATCAATATACCCCAGTTTATTCTCGCGTTCTGAAAGTAAATCTAGGAGTTTCGATTTTTTCTCCTTGGTAGAATCCTCGGCGGGATTTGTTTTAAAAAAAAGATCCTTTTCGATGGGGGTAGGGTCAAGTTTATGTTTCTTTGCGTAATCTATAGCTACCACCTTTAGTGCTTCCAATTGATCTTCATCTTCATTGTCTATTCTGATGCCCTTAAGATATTTATCGAAGAAAAAAGGGTTATCTTTAGGGGTAGAAATCCTTACTACTAAAGTTTCTCTTATAAAATCCGTGATACTTTTATCGGTTGGGTTGCGCTCATCTCGACTATGAATCCATTGACTCTCTTCTCCTTCAGATCCAAAAGGCTTTTGGAGTATGTAGTAGCCAGCGTTGTCAGCATCTGGAATGCTTGCAACCTGCTTGACTTCTGAGTCGGGAATGGCAATTGATGAGTTTCCGCAGACTATACAGTTGCGCTCGTCATAGGGTACACTGCCGATGCGTAAATGGGAGTCAGTGTTTAATGGTGTTCTCTTCAAGACAAAAAATACAAGGTGAGTAATGAAGCTGACATTATTCATGGCAACTTGATCACCCTTTAAAGATAAAGCTTCAGCGCTTTTAGGCAAAAAATGGTCTGCATGCCATTTTAGCCGATCTTTTTTAGCACTAGTGTCTCTATATCTTTCAAAGGAAATGTAGAGAGACTCTTCTGTTAGCTCAAGTTTTTCAACTATCTTGTGGGTAAGTCCATTCAAGGGGTGATTTTTATATTCATCGTCAGTGGAGAAAATCTGCCCGTTTACATAAGAACAATCGTATCCGTCGACTTCTTCATCTTCATGGGCGCCAATTCCCTTAGTGTTAAAACGGTATTCTTGAAGATTTTCTCGAAGTTTTTCTATATCACATTTGAAGGCTTTGGGCATATTTGTGCTCAAGAAGCTTTTGCCATCTGGGAGCATTTCAACTCCCTCTTTATTATTTATACCGCC
>CAKMZU010000198.1:0-1053 GCA_929200485.1 uncultured Gammaproteobacteria bacterium
CTCATTTACATATAAGAATAAGAGATGCGACCATTATCACTAAGTTTATTTCTTGGCGCAGGATGGATTCTACAGACATTTGGCATGAATACCTACGCAGATAAAAACCTAACGGAAGAGGTGGTGGTGACCGGTACCCGTACGGAGCAGTCCGCTTGGGATAGCCCTGTAAAGGTTTCGTTAGTTAAACGTCAGGAAATACAAAAACTTCATGCACAAAATGCTTTTGAGGCATTGCAGAATGTTCCCGGTCTTGACTTTAAACAACCTCACGGTAAAGAAGGTCAGAACATTATGATTCAAGGTGTTTCTGGTAATCGTGTGTTGGTATTGATTGATGGCGAGCCGGTTTCTAAAAGTACGGGTTCAAGAACCGATCTAACACAAATAGCGGCGACTCAAATTGAACGTATTGAGATTGTTAAGGGAGCAGTTTCTGCCCTTTATGGCAGTTCTGCCATAGGCGGCGTGGTCAATATCATTACATCAAAACCTGAAGAGGGGTTTCATGCTCAATTGTCCGCTGATGTGGGAAGTTGGGGGGAGCGTGATGATGAAGAGGGGTATTATTATGTTCCTAAGCAGCGTTATGATGGCAGTATCAGCGTTGCTAATAGCGATTTTGCTGTGCAGGCTGGAGCGAATGCTGTCTTATCTAACGGGTTTATGTCAGGTAAAGACTGGTGGGATCAGCCAGCACCTTCAGGGGAGCAGATTTCCACTTACCTCAAAGGTATTTGGTATGTGAATGATAGACTTGAGCATAGCTTACGTCATGAATACTTTATGCAAGAGTGGGAAACCCGTTATTCAGAAAAACTCGGTGCTAATACAAGCTATCTGTTTAAGGTAGACGACGTTGACCGCCATACAGTGCGTTATCGAGGCAAGTATACGGGTGAAATTGTAGACGTTGATTGGGGTGGTCTTTATGAACACTATATTAATGAATCGAACCCATCGCCTTCAGTGCAAAGAAAGGCGGAGATGGATTATGCCAGTGCGGATGTTCAGCTCAGCCATGAATTCGGTGTCCACCACTTTACACATGGA
>CAKMZU010000198.1:1063-1538 GCA_929200485.1 uncultured Gammaproteobacteria bacterium
CATGGACTTGAATATAACAATAACACTCTTGAAAGCATAAAAGATGACATCTCTGAACTTGACCAAAAGGCTGATTTTAGCTCGATTGAATACTATTTTCAGGATCAGATTACTCTGGGGCGTATACAGCTTTTGCCCGGTTTTAGATATCAATATGACAACCTTTTTGGTACGGAAGTTTCTCCCAAGATAAACGCACGCCTGGATCTGCTTGAAACGGATGATTACACATGGTTTTTACGTGGAGGTGTAGGCAAAGGTTACCGTGTACCTAATTTAAAAGAATTGTATTACCTTTTTGACCATTCAGTTTTTGGTTATATGGTGATTGGTAATGAAAATTTACAGCCAGAAAAAGCCATTAATTATCAACTTGAGCTTGGCCTTATTACCCATAAAGATTTTTCAGCCAGTTTGAATCTGTTTTATAACGACCTTGAAGATATGATTTCCACTGAAGATACCGGTGTGAATG
>CAKMZU010000198.1:1548-2751 GCA_929200485.1 uncultured Gammaproteobacteria bacterium
GTGTGAATGAGGCAGGTGTCGCGCTTTATCGTTATATTAATATTGGCAAAGCACGAACGCAGGGTGTTGAGCTTAATCTTCAGGCTAAACCCATTGAGTGGATCAGCCTAAAAGGTGGCTATGTGTATCTTGATGCAAAAGACCTCGGCAAAGATAGACGATTAGAGCAACGCTCGCGTCATCAGGCAAAACTATCATTCGATATTTCACCCGTTGATCGGCTTAGCGTATTGCTCAATAGCCGCTTCTATTCCGATCAGTTGGATTATCCAAGAGATGGCAGTGTACATAAAACGCTTCCCTATACCGTGTTGGATACAAAAATAAATTATCAGTTTACAGATGCATTGAAACTTTATGCAGGTGTTGATAATGCCACTGATATTACCCGTAACTATGAAGATGACTTCGATAAAAAACCGCGTGATGGTCGTTATTACTACACAGGTTTTACCTTTACCTACTAATCAGGAATATAAGATGAAAAATAAAAAACTAACCTTTGGGCTTATGGCATCAGGTTCTTTATTGCTGGCAGCCTGCGGCAGTGATCTTAATCGAGTCGTGCCAACTGATGATGGTGGAGAGGCCAGCAAAGCCGAAGAAGTGTTGTTTGATACTGGCAGCACAGCCAAACCACAATGGGCTTATTTTGACATTGACACTGGCACTTTTGTTGAAGAGGCGGGTGCATGGGATATCGCACTGAAACGTGAATCTGGTTTTTTATTGGCTGATGGTTACAAAGTTGCATTAGCAGAAGCTCAAAATGATTATTACAATGCTGATGGGTCAGCAAAAACAAGTGCTTTTGAAAATGCCGATGCACAGTTCGAATTAGATACTTTCTATGCGACGACAACTGCCAGCGAAAGAGCTTATTCTGCACCTTATGAAACTAGCGCATTAAACGCAGATTGGTACACATACGATTTTGAAACACATGTTATTACTGCAAATGTTGATAACTATTTTCTTGTTTCGGCTGGTGATGGCAGTTATGCCAAAGTTCGTGCGTTAAATGTCACGCCTGAATATTTAGCAACATTTGAGTTTTATGTTCAAAAAAATGGTGAGCCAAGCTTTAGTGACACCCCTGTTTCTGTTGACGTGTCATTAACAACACCTGGTCAAACTTGTTTCGATTTCGCAAACGCAGCAACGATTGATTGTCGTAATGCTGGTTGGGATGTGAAATTCGAT
>CAKMZU010000198.1:2761-5671 GCA_929200485.1 uncultured Gammaproteobacteria bacterium
TCAATGATAATTCTCCATGGGCTTACGGTTTTGGTGAAACTGGCCATGGACTATTACCTAACTATCGTGTGTATGCTATTGATTTTGGTGATGATAGAGAGCCTGTAAAAGTGCAGTTCATTAATTACTATGATTCTGAAGGCGAGTCAGGCCACATCACCATGCGTTACATGAGTCTTGCTGACGACGGTAAATAATCTCAGTTGAGAAACCTCAGGGCAAAGCGTCAGTTTTGCCCTTTACATTTTTTGATAAAACGATAAGATCGCATCAAATATAACAATAATCATTATCATTAGTAATACGTTTTATGATTAAAATCTTTGCTCTATTCACGGCCCTATTAGTAGGATCGGTATCTTCTGCCAGTGAACGTCTGGTCAGTATTGATGGCTCATTGACTGAAGTGGTATACGCCCTTGGTGCTCAGAAATCCCTTGTTGCCCGAGACGATACCAGCGTTCATCCAAAAGCGGTTTTCCGTTTGCCAAGCGTTGGTTATATGCGCGCGCTATCAACCGAAGGTGTGCTTTCTGTTAAGCCAACCAAAGTCTTATTGACGGATGCAGCAGGGCCCCCAAATGTAATAAATCAGCTTCAGTTGTCTAATGTTGAGATTGTTACAATTAAATCTGAATCCTCACTTACAGGTGTTCGCAGTAAAATCGAGCAGGTCGGCAAGGCATTAAATAAACAAGAAGACACTGAAAAATTTCTAAACGATTTTGATGCTAAAGCCAAAATCTTTTTGGATAAGCGAAAAACCATAGGTAAAGCAGTTGAAGGTAAACGCGCTTTATTGTTTTTAGGTATGCAGTCCAATCAGCTAAATGCGGCGGGTGTCAGAACAAAAGCACAATCGGTATTGAATGAGCTGGGTCTTGTCAATGCGGCAACCCATCAAGCCTATATGCCCATTTCTACTGAAGCCATGATTAGTTTGAACCCCGATGTGATTATCATTGCAACACATGGCCCCATTGATAAAGCACAAATTACTAAGCAATTTAGCTTTACACCCGCATTCAAAAATAATCGAATCGTTTTTAAAGACAGTGCTGAATTGCTGAGTTTTGGCCCAAGATTACCAGAGAGTTTGACCAGTATTCTGGAGCAATTGACTGCATCAACGTCACATTCTTCGACCTTAGCCCATCAATAATAAAAACGTGTCGGGAAGGAATCCTTAAGAGAGCTTCATTTATGTTGATTTCCTTTCGCGCCTGGTTTTATCCATTATTTGCGCTTTTGAGTTTTTCGTTATTCATTGCATCATTGGGTTTGGGTGCAATGTCCATTCATCCTTTTGATATTTTTTCTTCCCTGATGGGCCTGTTCGGTCATCTCTCTGACGTTAAAAACGCCGATGTTGTTCAGTTTTTAATTCTTGAAGTCAGGCTGCCTAGAACTGTCACTGCCATGTTGGTTGGGGCTTCTCTGGCAGCTTCTGGTGTAGTGATGCAAGGGTTGTTTAGAAACCCATTAGCTGATCCTACGTTAATTGGAGTGTCTGCGGGTGCCTCCTTTGGTGCGGTGAGTGCCATTGTTCTTTTAAGTGGCTTTGGTGCAGTCCTGGTCAGTTATCTCTTGCCGATTGGCGCATTTACAGGCGGCATGCTAGCGACATTTTTAGTGTACCGTGTAGCGACTCGTTTTGGTCAAACGGATACAGCGTTGCTTTTACTGGGCGGTATTGCCATTGGTGCCGTCGCTAGTGCAGGTATTGGTACATTGAGTTATTTTGCTAATGATGCAGAGCTTCGTGATCTAACGCTTTGGTCTATGGGTAGTGTATCGAAAACGCAATGGCTAAATATTTTGTTGGCAAGCCCTGTATTGATCATTTCTATGGCCATATTGTTTCGCTATCGTTCAATACTTAACGCCATGTCCATGGGGGAGCATGTGGCTTATCAAATGGGCCATGATGTTAAGCGAATAAAAAAGATTTTATTAATTCTGACCGCTCTAATCGTCAGTGTATCAGTCTCTATTAGCGGCATTATTTTATTTATTGGTTTGGTCGTCCCGCATTTATTGCGCATGTTAGTCGGAGCCGATCATAAACATCTACTGCCATTATCTATGCTGGCAGGTGCCGCTTTGTTATTGGTTGCTGATATTATTTCCCGGTTTGTAGTGGCACCTGCGGAATTGCCCGTTGGGTTGGTTATGTCGTTGATTGGATCGCCATTTTTTATTCTATTACTCGTGCAACAAAAGCGGGCGTCTTCATGAGCATTTCAGTCGAAAAACTTAAGGTCAATTATCGCAACCAAACCATTCTTGAGAACCTGGATTTTTCTACGCAGGCAGGTGAGCTTGTTGCTTTGTGTGGGCCTAATGGTGCAGGTAAATCCACTTTGCTTAAAGCAATAAGCGGTGAGTTGGCCGTAGAAGGTGGCGTTATTCGAATCAATGGCGCTGATATTTCTACTTTCTCGGTCCAACAGTTGGCAAGCCTCCGAGCTGTTATGCCACAGCAAGTAGATATGAATGTGAGTTTTTCCGCGAGAGAAATTATCGAAATGGGCACGCATCTCATTCAGTCACCACAGCAAAAACTGGCCGTTTTTGATAGGGTAGTTTCGCTGTTGTCCCTTGGGCCGCTACTTTCCCTATCCTATTTGGCGCTCTCTGGTGGTCAAAAGCAACGCGTTCAACTCGCCCGCGTATTAGTGCAGGTTTTACATAATGAAGTTGATGGGCCAAGATTTCTTTTACTTGATGAGTGTACATCAGCGATGGATATGGCAAAAATCACCCAGGTTTTTTCTGTGCTTAAACAACTGGCACAAGATATATCTTGCCCTTTAGGCATTGTGGCGGTTGTGCATGATTTAAATACGGCAGGGTTATTTGCTGATCGAATTGCACTTGTTCATAACAAAACCATCTCTCAGGTAGGTT
>CAKMZU010000198.1:5681-6628 GCA_929200485.1 uncultured Gammaproteobacteria bacterium
TAACTGAACAGGTTTTGTCTCAATAAAAAATTCCATTAACTTACCCTTCGTCATAAATTATTCAAGCTGGGATAGAAAGCGGAGCAATACCCTATTAATACTGATTCAGTATAAAGCACACTCCAAATTCTTGAACCTAACACAAATCCAATTGTCACATATTTGTAATTATCATTGATGGTAACCAAAAAATGCAAAGACTTGCAATCATCATGACATTGATTATCTCTTCTCAGTGCTTTTCATCAAATTTTTTCAATGAAGTATGTACAGTATTAAAATTTACCCTTGCCGGAACTCTAGGAGGCGCGGGTTGTGGCTTCTGTAGCACAGCAGCAGGTCTATACATTGCCAAGGATGCAAATTTACCTAATGTACTTATGGATGAACATACTTATTTTATCCACAACCCAAATGGAAATTTAACAGAATTTGATCTTCCTTCATATGAAATACAATTGGTATCTCTGTACTCGGCGCTAGGTGGAGCTATTGAGGGTTTTACACTAGGCTTCATTGCGGGCTTAGCTTATGTGTGGACTAATCCTTCACCAAGACAGTCATCTACCGATAATTCAAGAAACAGTGAAAACGAATTGAATGGAAGTCAAAGCAATCTTATTGAGGGGGAGAATAACGTTATTTAATATTTATTATCTAACGATATTTGATGACTTGATTAAGAAGCTATCGTTATGTAACTCAAGTTACCGTTATAGACATCTCATCAAATCCACTATTGCTTCCTTATCAAGAGTCATTGCATTCTAAAGAACTGATTTTGATTGATGGTTATCTATTGGAGAGTTTCTCTATGTGTTTATCGGCTTATTGTAATACGTAAGATATCTGTAGGTGTCAATACAGACACAAGAGTACGGTTAAATAGCAGGCTAGTACTTCGTTTCACAGCATTTGTCCTGTTCAGTGGCTCAGTAAAATGTTCA
>CAKMZU010000199.1:0-1454 GCA_929200485.1 uncultured Gammaproteobacteria bacterium
AGAAAGAATTATGGAAATGCCTTTCGAGCCAGAAAAGACCTTGATGTATAGAGAAGCATTGGAGTCACCAAAGGTTGTTAAAAATCAAATTACCGACAATCAGGCATTGATGGATGGTTTGGCCGTTGCTATTAAAAGCCTTCAAAAACCCAATCAACCAGTGGTTGTGCTGACTTGCGCGAGAGGCAGTTCGGATCATGCTGCCTGTTTTGCTAAATATGTGTTTGAATCACAGCTTGGTGTTATTGTCTCGTCAGTCGCGCCTTCTATATATTCGGTTTATCAAGCAAAGCAGAATTTATCAGGTGTGTTGTTTTTGTGTATTTCTCAGTCCGGCGAGAGCCCTGATTTATTAACATGCGCCGAGCAGGCAAAAAGTTCCGGTGCATTGGTGGTTTCGCTGGTCAATAAAACTCATTCACCTTTAGCAAAACTTTCTGATTGGGTTGTGCCGTTACATGCAGGTGAGGAAGGTAGTGTTGCAGCGACGAAATCGTATATTGCCAGTTTAAGCGCTATTTTGCATCTGACGGCCAAATTAAAGTCTGATACAAAACTAAATCAGGCATTAGAAATACTCGATGAGCAATTAGAAAAAGCCTGGCAGTTGGATTGGCGCTCGGCAGAAGAGGCGTTAGTCAATGCGAATAATCTACTGGTCATTGGGCGTGGGTTTGGTTTTAGTATTGCTCAAGAGGCGGCATTAAAGTTTAAAGAAACTTGTGGTATCCATGCAGAAGCTTTTAGTGGTGCAGAAGTGAAACATGGCCCAATGGCGTTAGTGAGGCAGGATTTTCCTGTGTTGGTTTTAGGGCAAGATGATGAAACCCTGGAAGGGATGAATGCGATAGCTACAGATTTTATTGAGCGAGGAGCGGCGGTTAGTGCAGCAATTGCCGGTGGTAATGAAGGCTGGCGGCTACCTGTGGTAAGCTGCTCCCCATTAATAGAGCCGCTGCTGTTAATTCAACGTTTTTATAAGCTTGTGAATGCCGTGGCTGTTAAACGTGGCATGAATCCCGATGAGCCACCTCATTTAAAAAAGGTGACGGAGACGCTTTAAATGTCAATTCGTGTAAAAGGCAATATATTTGATGGCGAAACCCTTAGACAAAATCATCAGTTGATCATTGATGGTGACAGAATAAAGGAGATTGTTAAGGGAGATGTGGTCTCTAACGACTCGGAGATTGATTATAGTGATAAGTGGATTGTTCCAGGCTTTATTGATTGTCAGGTGAATGGCGGTGGCGGTATTTTATTGAATGATGAAACATCCATTGAAGGCTTAAAAATAATGGTGGAGGCGCACAGGCCTTTTGGCACCATTGCCATGCTGCCGACACTAATCAGTGATACGTTGGAAAAAGCACAAAAAGTCATGGGAGTGGTGGATGCGTGTGAAATGCCTGAGGTGCTAGGTGTTCACTTGGAGGGCCCCTTTCTTAATAAAG
>CAKMZU010000199.1:1464-2649 GCA_929200485.1 uncultured Gammaproteobacteria bacterium
GGGCATGATGCTACTTTTTTTAAAGCGATAGACGATAAAAGTCTACAGATGCTATCGCAGCCATTCAGTAAGCAAAAATTAATCACCTTAGCGCCAGAAGAACAGCCAGAATCGACTGTGGAGCAGTTATCCAGAGCAGGGTGGCACGTATTTGCTGGGCATACGAATGCAACCATTGAGCAATGTCAGAAGGCCATTAAAGAAGGGCTAAAAGGATTTACCCACCTTTATAATGCCATGTCACCCTTAATGAATCGTGCGCCGAATGCGGTGGGTGCAGCGTTACTTGCTGATGAATGCTATTGCGGTGTGATTGCGGATGGATTTCATGTTCATCCAGAGAATGTAAAGCTTGCGATAAAAGCGAAACCTAAGGGCAAAGTACTCTTGGTGACAGATAGCATGTCGACAGTGGGTGCTGATCAAAAAAGCTTTGAATTTGGTGGTAAAAAAGTGATTGCGCAAAACGGTCGTCTCGAAACAGAAGACGGCGTATTATCCGGTGCGCATCTGACAATGATAACGGCTGTGAAGAATATAGCGCAATGGTTGGATGACGACTGGCAAGAGGCGGTAAGAATGGCGAGTAGTTATCCTGCTAGGTGTCTTGGGGTAGATGACAGGCTGGGTTTTTTAAAAGCGGGATTTTTAGCTTCATTTGTTGTTTTAAATAAAGATCTAACCATTGAATCTGTTTGGGTTAATGGCAAGAAAATACATTAAATTCAGTTTGTTCTGACACTTCCAATCAATGCGTTGAGCTTAAAAAACCTTGAGAAATCCCTGATTTTTTGTACAATCACGGCTATTTTTTCTTGAGGATAATAATATGGGCATGCCCGAAGACGTAAAAATCATCGACTTGATGCTGAGTGTACCTGGCTATGATAATAGCTCATGGTATGACTTTATGAAGCCTCTTTTGATGGATGAGCAGAGCAAAAAAATGTTCAAAATGCCTGCTCAGTATATGTTTAAAGATATTCCTCAGGCGGGTGATCGTGATGATTATGTTGCCTACACCGTAGGTCTTATGGATCAATTTAATATTGAAATTGCCATGACAGGCCTTGATGACGATAACGAAGTGGCGAAAGAAGCGTTAGAACGATTCCCTAACCGTTTTATTGCTTCATACGAAGCCAACCCAAACAATGGCATGGATGAAGTGCGTAAGATCAAGCG
>CAKMZU010000199.1:2659-4428 GCA_929200485.1 uncultured Gammaproteobacteria bacterium
GCCCATGTGTGGGTGTTCCGGGTCCTCGCTTGCCGATGGAGCCTCAAAAAGTTGAGCATTTAGATGAAGTGTGCTGGTTCTTCCCGGAGCTTAAAGTTGTTATGCGCCATGGTGCTGAGCCTTGGACGGATTTGGCGTGGAAATTGATGCTTAAATATCCAAACCTTTATTATATGACATCAGCGTTTGCACCTAAGCATTATCCTAAGAATATTATCGATTATGCTAATACCCGTGGTGCAGACAAAATTATGTACGCTGGCTACTTCCCAATGGGATTGTCATTGGATCGTATCTTTAAAGATATGCCGAATGTGCCTTTTAAAGATGAAGTGTGGCCGAAGTTTTTACGTGAAAATGCCAAGCGAGTATTCAAGTTAGATCAAGACTAACAGTCGCTTAGCAGTGTAATCGTTAACGGGTTGGTTGGCATTTTAGTCGATATGTTAGACAATGCGCCAATTCGTTTTTTTATAACCCCTTGTCAATCAGAGCCTAAGAATATCTCATGAGTCAGGAAGCTTTAGAACAATTTCGCCAAGAAACCCGAGCATGGTTGATCGATAACTGCCCAGAATCGATGCGAACCCCCGTGCCTGATATGGAATCTCAATCTTGGGGTGGCCGAAATGCGCACTTTCAAACCGAAGACCAAAAAGCCTGGTTTGAGCGTATGCGTGATAAAAAATGGTTTTGCCCAACCTGGCCTGAGCAATACGGCGGCGCTGGGTTGTCGGCAGCAGAAGGGCAAGTTCTTAAAGAAGAGCTTAAGCGTATAAATGCGCGTCCTGCCCATATTAACTTAGGTGTTTGGATGGCAGGCCCTGCGATCCTTGAATTTGGTACAGAAGAGCAGAAGCAGCAATTCTTGCCACCAATTGCTCGAGGTGAAATTCGCTGGTGTCAGGGGTATAGCGAACCGGGTGCGGGTTCGGATTTGGCGGGTCTTCAAACTAAAGCGGTTCGTGATGGCGATGACTTCATTATTAATGGCTCTAAAATTTGGACGTCTTATGCAGATGAATCGGATTATATCTATTGCCTGGTTCGTTCAAATGCAGATGCACCAAAACGTGAAGGGATTTCATTTATTGTCTTTGATATGCAAACTGAAGGCGTGAGCACTCAGCCAATTGAATTAACCAACGGCGATGCGCATTTCTGTCAGACCTTCTTTGATAACGTAAGGGTGCCTGTTGCCAATGTGATCGGTGAAATCGACAAGGGTTGGACAGTTGCCAAACGAGTGCTTGAGCTTGAGCGTGCTATGATGTCTGACATTGAAGAGAGTGCTTCTCGTCATGAAGACAACCCGGCAACCTTGGCTAAAGAGTATGTGGGTGTTGATGGCGAAGGTAAAGTCGCCGATCCTATTCTCCGTGATCGTATTGCACAGCATCTAATGAATGCCGAAGCGTTTGAATTGACAATGGCTCGTACCGCAGATGAGTTTGCACATAAAGACCCACTAGCAGGCCTTGCGATGATGATTGCAAAATACCAGGGTACCGAAGAAGATAAAACCAAATATCAGTTAATTATGGATATTTTAGGCTCGCAAGGTCTAGGTTGGGAAGGTGAGCAGTATTCTGAAGATGAATTGCGTATGAGTAAGCAGCATTTATTAACTTATGCGCACACCATTGCAGGTGGTACATCTGAAGTACAGTTAAATATTATTGCTAAACGCGTATTGGGGTTGCCTGATTAGCCTATCTGCTAATTTTTATAAAACCCCCAACTGGCGGGTTTTTTTTTTTTTTATTTTT
>CAKMZU010000199.1:4438-5270 GCA_929200485.1 uncultured Gammaproteobacteria bacterium
TGCGTGTACACGCAACTCTTCTATCTCTATATCAAAGCCTTTATGGTCGATAGTATATTTTCTTGAAAGTTTGTTCTTGAGTTTTCCATCTGGGTTATTCAGTGGAAGTCTTACTGTAACTTCATCGAGGTTTGATGGTACGTGAAATTTTCCGACGATTTCAGTAGTTTTTGAAAGGTCTGATTTAATAATGATGGGTAAAACGGCATTTTCAGTGTTATTTTGACGCGATATAGTAATTTTCAAGTCACCTAAAGTCACTCGGTTGTTATTGCAAAAACTATCGTCAACCAGTAAATCACCAAGTTTAAACTTTACTTGTTGGTTACCAATTTGCCTGTAATCTATGTAATTGCCATCAAAGTTGAGCGTATATTTTTCGTAAGGAAAGCTGGTAAATAATCGGTTGATTTCTTTTTGTTTTCTAGATGCCCTATCAATGTCTTTATTAAAAATCGCCTTAGACCAAGAGAGCATATTTCTATCAAGCTTTCTTAATATATCCTGTTTATCAGAAAAGACTCTAAGTTTATCTGCTAGGATTCTCGCTTTATATAATGCAGTTGATTGATCAACGAGTTGCTTGGCATCTTCAGATTCCACAGCGCAGATTTGTTTATTTCCACCTTTAAAAAGACAGGATTGTTCGGCATTAATTGCAATATTTTCATCCCCATATTGCGTTGATGGTTCGATATTCGTTCCCTCTGAATAATCATTGAACGTTTCAACAATAATTAAATCCGGATCTTGGTCTCTTGCTTCTTTCCAGGAACGCTCAAAAGTGTTTTTGTTATTTTCGGTACGGGGAATGTAACTATTACAGTTGCTC
>CAKMZU010000199.1:5280-6627 GCA_929200485.1 uncultured Gammaproteobacteria bacterium
CGAGTATCAATACCGGGTGTGACAGGAAGAGTTTTAATTTCTAGTTGATCTTCAAATCTGTTGTTGTTTTGATATAATTTTCTTTGATGTTGTACTACGTCATCCTGAGTCCCATAGTTATTAAAGTTCGATCTTACAACTGGGTCGTCACTGTGTATGGCGTCTTTAGGTCTTGGTGGTAGCCAAGGGAAATCACTAACAATGTGAGGATCTTTCGAAACCTTCCAGCGACGTCTTTCATTTCCCATACTAAAAGCAAATCTTGCATCATTCAATTTGGGATCGCTGTCAAAAAATTGCTTTAGTTCATCAGGTTTGAGTATAAATTCTGAATCATGAGCACCATAAAAATTCAGCATAAAAAGAAGTGGACTATTGCCTACTTTAGGGCAATATGGATCTTTATAATAGCTATCAAGCTCCTCAAGTACTTTCTCTTTGGTTAAGGATATTTTTTTAGCTGGATCCTTAGTCTTCCATGATTTAACTAACCAAGTAGGTATAAAAACAGGAACAACGCTGAATTCCTCTCCTTCAGGTATTGTTTTTAAGTGCGATTTCATTTGTTTTAATCTTGTATCACTCGTAGATTGTTCGTTTGGGTATCCCCACTCAACAAGAAAACCATCAATACCCGCCGCTCTTGCGTTATTAATTTGCCATTCAACATAGTGAGGATTATCAAGTGATAAAAATCCTGTTTTGGGTCGATCTGTGGTTGCGAAGCCAGTAATGCCTTCATTAAAATCGCCAACTTCAAGGCCATTCTCGTCAAGGATCTGATAGCCATTGGTGATAATTTCAGGGAAAGTTTTTCCAGAGCAGGAAGGTAATAATCGACTAGCACCAATTTTTTTATTGGGGTGGTAGTCGGCAAATACTTTAGGTAATTCTTCCATATCTTGTTTGCATGTTGATGGTACCTCATTCAAAGAATCTGTGGGTCTTTTCGTGCGTTTCTTAAGTTCTCGTTTGCTTTTTTTTGAAGGCCAAAAGAAGTTGGTAATGTAGTCAAGCAGATTAATTAGTATCGAACTATCATGTTTGGGTTTTAAAAAAATATCGGGGGGAGTTGAGCTAAACTTTTTGTAAGACTCATATAAATTAGCACTTTTTGGATTTTCCGATTGAGAATAGATTGGAGCTGATTGGGATATGTTTGTAGTTGGACAGATTTGTGCTGGTAAGCCGACTGCTGGCATGACTAAGCCTTCCTGTTACGTGTATATTGATGATCGACTTTTTAGATATATTCTCTGTGTGGAAGTTCAATAAACTTGCTTTTGTATAAAAAGCAAGTTTATTGAATGAGGAAAAGAGATTAGGGAAAGGTTAGTGGTTTTTTTT
>CAKMZU010000200.1:0-1753 GCA_929200485.1 uncultured Gammaproteobacteria bacterium
ACGGTAACTTTTTATCTTCTGCTTCCCTTACTGATGTATTGCTTCCTTACTTTTGAGGGTAGAGCTGATATAATCAGACAAAATTATTATGTGTTAAATACTCCTCATGGCGGCAATCATTGACGCAAATTCTGTTGGCATTGTTACTCCTCAAAAGATGGTTCATGATGCCCCTTTTACCTTGGCATCATCTAAGCAGTTGCCAGGCTATACCTTGGCGTATGAGACTTACGGCGAGTTAAATTCCCAAAAATCCAATGCGATCCTGATTTGTCACGCACTAAGTGGCAATGCGCATGCTGCGGGTTTTCATTCGTTAGATAAGAAGCCCGGATGGTGGGATAACTTTATTGGTCCCGGAAAAATCATAGATACCTCCCGTTTTTTTGTGGTTGCCACCAACAATTTAGGCGGCTGTGATGGCAGTACGGGGCCGTTATCGACAGACCCCGAAACAGGAAGGGTTTATGGCCCAGATTTTCCTGGCGTTCGTGTCAGAGACTGGGTTGAAACACAGCATCATTTGATGGAATATTTGGAGCTTGATAGCTGGGTGGCTGTGATTGGTGGTAGTCTCGGTGGTATGCAGGTGATGCGTTGGGCGTTAAATTACCCTGATAAGGTGAAGCACAGCGTGATTATGGCATCCAGTATGAAGTTGACCACGCAAAATATTGCCTTTAATGAAACGGCTCGGACTGCCATTATGAGTGATGATGCTTTTCATGACGGGCGTTATCTGGAAAACAATACTTTGCCACAAAAAGGGCTTTCTTTAGCGCGTATGATCGGCCATTTAACTTATCTATCGGATGACGGCATGGATAAAAAGTTTGGCCGTGAATTGCGTTCAGGCAGTTTTAAGTTGGGTCAAGACAGCGCTATTGAGTTTCAAATAGCAAGTTACCTTCATTATCAAGGTGGAAAGTTTTCGACCCAGTTTGATGCCAATAGCTACATACTAATGACAACTGCATTGGATTTTTTTGATCTGGCGCGGGAGTATAACGATGATCCTGTGGCAGCTTTTTCACATGCGACCTGTGATTTTCTTATTTTATCTTTTTCCAGTGACTGGCGCTTTTCTCCTGAGCGCTCAAAAGAAATCGTTGATGCCTTGATTGCTGCGAATAAGTCGGTGGTTTATACCGATATAGAATCTACAGCAGGCCATGATGGCTTTTTACTGCATAACCCACGTTATGAGTCCGTTTTTGGTGCTTACATGGATCGCGTATATCAGACCGTGCTCACTGCAAGCTGTGGAGTGCCTCAATGAGAATAGAATTCGATATCATTGAAAGCTGGATAAAACCTAGGGCGCGAGTTCTCGATGTCGGTTGTGGTAATGGCGTGTTGCTTGAGCAATTACAAAACAACAAAGGGGCTCAAGGGTTAGGCATAGAAATCAACCCTGAAGACTTCGATCAATGCATTGCCAAGGGTTTGAGCGTGATTAATCAAAACATTAATCAGGGCTTGGATAATTTTACTGATAATAGTTTTGATACTGTGGTGATGACATTGACCTTACAGGCGATGCGAAGACCAGATCAGGTATTGCTTGAGAGCCTTCGCATCGGTAAAACCGCCATTGTTACTTTCCCTAACTTTGGCCACTGGCGTTCACGCTTGCATCTTTTATTCAAAGGGAAAATGCCAGTTTCTGAATTTATGCCTTATGAATGGTACAATACGCCGAATATTCACTTTTGTACGATTCGAGATTTTGAAAAACTCTGCCGTCAAGAAG
>CAKMZU010000200.1:1763-4911 GCA_929200485.1 uncultured Gammaproteobacteria bacterium
CATAAAAATCGTTAACCGAGCCGTTGCCAATACCGATGATAAGCAAAGCTTTTGGGCTAAATTGATGCCTAACTGGTTTGCTTCTGTTGCCATCTATCACTTATCAAAATAATGCCTATGAAAGCGTTCATTTTATTATTGTTAACTTTCCCATTGTTTGCTGTTGCGACCACTGAATCAATGCAGCAGCCCTATACTCAATCGCAAAATCAGGTGAGAGTGGGTGACTATGAAATAAATTTTGTGATCTTTAATTCTACCTTTATTCAGCCTTCAATTGCTAAAGCGGCCAAATTAGTTCGATCGCCTAAAATGGCTTATGTGAATATCAATGTTGTTAAAGTCGGTAAAGATGGAAGTCGTCAAAAACATAAGGCAAAAGTCACTGGCAATGTCTTTGATCTGATTATCCGTAAAGATTTGGAATTTAAGCCACTTGAAGAAAAAGATGCAGTGTATTATTTCGCACCGGTTGAAATACAAAATAAGATTCCGTTGTATTTTACTTTTTATGTAAAGCCAGAAGGCATGGCACAGCCCAAAGAAATCAAAATGAAAAAGGTGCTTTATGTCGACTGACTCCATAAAAGAAAAGCCAGAAAAAACCTGGGTTTTAGCGACAAAAAATCAAGGTAAACTCAAAGAATTTCAAAGATTGTTTGCGCCTTTAGGGGTCAGCATTGTTTCATCTAAAGATTTCAATGTCGGTGATATTCCAGAAACCGGCACGACCTTTATCGAAAATGCCATTATCAAAGCAAGGGCTTTAGCTCAAGTGTCAGGATTGCCTACCTTGGCTGATGATTCAGGGCTTTGCGTGGATGCTTTGAACGGCGCACCGGGTTTATATAGTGCCCGGTTTAGTGGAGAGGGCACGGATGCTGCCAATAATGCAAAATTACTGGCTGAGCTAAAAGCTGTTGATGAAGCTGATCGTTCAGCATATTTTTATTGCGCGCTGGTTTTACTTAAACATGCGGACGATCCAGCGCCCATTATTGGTCTTGGCAAATGGGATGGGCAAATTGCGTTTGAATCCAAAGGTGATAATGGTTTCGGCTATGACCCATTGTTTTATGTCCCAACAGAAGATAAACACAGTGCGGAATTGGCTCCCGAAACCAAGAACAGATTATCGCACCGTGCCAAGGCGTTATCGCAGCTATTATCCAAGTTATGAAGCTTCCACCTTTAGCGCTTTATGTTCATATCCCCTGGTGTGAAAAAAAGTGTCCTTATTGTGATTTTAATTCCCATGTGACGGAATTAATGCCTGAGCAATCCTATGTTGATCAGTTAAAGCGCGATCTGGATTCACAACTTCAATGGGTTCAAGGCAGGCAGCTTGCCAGCATCTTTATCGGAGGCGGTACCCCAAGCTTGTTTAGCGCTCAGTCGATTGGTGAGATTTTGCATTTTGTAGCGTCTAATATTCCCTTGGCACCGAATATTGAAATAACAATGGAAGCGAATCCATCTAGCTCAGAGCAGGCCAAGTTTGCTGATCTTTTAAGTCTAGGAGTGAACCGTTTATCCATTGGCGTGCAAAGCTTTAATAATGATTCGTTAAAGGCGATCGGCCGAATCCATCACTCTCAAGAGGCTGTTGCAGCAGTTGTTGGCGCACAAAAAGCGGGTTTCAAACGACTGAACATAGATTTAATGCATGGATTACCTCATCAAAGCCTGGAGAAAGGGTTGGATGATATTAAACAGGCATTGGATTTAGGTGTCTCACATCTTTCCTGGTATCAATTAACCATTGAGCAAAATACGCCCTTTTATTCTAAACCGCCAGCACTACCAGTTGATGAGTTGATTGATGAGCTTCATTCCCAAGGGCTGGCCATGATTAAACAGGCTGGTTTAGCGCAATATGAAGTCTCAGCCTTTGCAAAAGTTGGGCAGGAGAGTCTTCACAATCTGAATTACTGGCAGTTTGGCGATTACCTTGCCATTGGGGCAGGTGCGCATGGAAAAGTCTCGATGTCACAAGGCAAATTTCGTTTTAATCGAACCCGTGTGCCTAAGCATTATTTAAGTTCAGAGCTTATGGCGCCACCTGAACTCATCCAAATTTCATCAGAAGATTTATTATTTGAAGTTATGATGAATGGCTTGCGATTAAAAAAAGGTCTGAAAACGGATTGGGTACTTGACCAGTTAGGTATGTCAATTAATCAGCTACAAACTGCGCTTGCTGAACTAGTTAACGAAGATTTACTGATAGTCTCGGCTGAGAGGGTTTTAACAACCGCTAAAGGCTACCGTTATTTGAATAAGGTGCTTGAAAGTTTATTGCCTGCTTAATTGATGTGGGGGCATTCTCAGCTGCCTTTAGTGTTGGCTTTTTGCTCAGTCGTTTTTATTGATGTTTACTGACTTTGTGTTTGGCATGCAGCATGTGTTTTTAGCAGGGGGTATTGTTCTTCTTAGACCTTTTGTTGGCGGATGCTTCCTTCGTCCTTCGCCAGTACAAATTTCAGAACCATCGTTGCGGAGACTCAGCAAAAAAATGAGAGTAAGGCAGTTTAGTGCTTATATCGTCAGCAGGTTTTTGTGATAAAAGGTGGACTTTCAGTTTTTGATAGTAAAGTCTGTGAGGCATTTCCTTACTAATCATCTGGCTGAAAACTATACTTCTCCGCACAATAAAAAAGAGGCAGGGAAGTAGTTATAATAAAAGGGTATTTTTCTTTTTTATAAAAAACGTGACACCTCTCAAGAAAAATCTATAAAATCCCATCAAAGTTTGTAATAGAACAGCCAACCTTCGCTTAACGGCTATGCTTTTTATAACCAAAATCGACTGGTGGCAGGCGTAACAAGGATGCTATGGCGATGAAATCATTACCTGATGACTTAATCATTGATGCGACAACTCCTGATGCTAAAGGCCTTTCCTTTTGTGAAGTGTCAGAAGTCGGCTTTGCCCGTTGGCTGGATCAGCTACCAGTAGCTAACCCCCTGAAGATGGGACAAATGCTTTATCAGGCAGCAGTTGAACTGCGTTATCTGAATGTCCCAATTAAATTGCGTTATACCATGCTTGGGGCATTGTCCAAGCGGATTTATCAGCATGGGGCAGTGATCCAAAAAAATTATCTTTATAAGCGTATTCCTTTATCAGCAAATGAAGCTGCATCGG
>CAKMZU010000200.1:4921-6619 GCA_929200485.1 uncultured Gammaproteobacteria bacterium
AGTCTATGGTGAGTGTTTTTACGCATTGATTCAGGTGAATTTATCTGTAATTAAAGTGCACCAAAAAAAAATAGGATCGCTGATTCATAGGCCTTGGAAGCCTTTACATGCATTGATTTCTGATACTTTTGGCTTGATGCATAAGTTGTTATTGCATTATTACCTACTTTATCAACAGCCTAAGCCGGGCTTTTGGTTATTAGCGCATAAGCTCTACCAAACGGCAGTTTTTGGGAGTATTCATTCGCAACGATTGGTTTCGGCATCGGGGCATACCATCGATGGTCAATACCACTGTCTTATTTTATGGGGGAATATTCGAGCGGAGCAATTAACCCAAAAAGATTTGATGTTTTTAAATGATTTAATGCCAAAGTGGTCGGATCTGATTTTCAGTCAAGCGTATTCAGAAGATACTTTAGGTATTTGCTATAACTATGCGACGGATGCGGCACAAAGTCAGGCCAATCAACAAATGGTTTCCAAAGATGAGCAATGCTTGATTGTTAATGCGTTGGTAACACGTCTTAAAGAGGATGACCAAGTCAAAATTCGATCTGGGCTGCGGGCGCATTTGATTAGAAGCCTTGATGAAAAACGCGAACGGCGTTTTAGACGGTTTACTTCTGAGGAAAGAATTTCTGTCGTTTTTGGTTTGAGCGCAGCCCACTTTTTCTTGCGCAATAAAATACCAATGAATGACTGGATGTATTCCAATGGTCAATACGGCGCAATAAGCCCTAAACATAGGCATTTCGAACCGAGTATCCAAGACATTAATCAACCCACAGTTGATATTTGGCACATGCCCTTTGCGTTAGATCGAAAGCCGGTGTTGGATGCGTCAACACAAGATTCGTCTGAAAATTACGATTTACTTCGGGCCAAAGTGGTTAATGCCAGTGCTGGCGGCTATTGCCTGGAATTTCTTGGCCCTAAAGGTATCATGCTCAAGGCGGGCGAATTAATGTTATTGGATAGTGAGGGTGCCTGGATATTGGCACAAGTCAGTTGGCTTCGCCATATAAAGCGTCAGCGGTATCGCCTGGGTATAGAGTTGATTTCACCTAAGGTTGAGCCTTGGCTGGTGACTCTTCCAGATATCAATGGTGAGGCGCAGAAACATACAAGAGCGTTAGTTATCCCTGAAATTGGTGAAGAGGAGGCTAGGATCATATTGCCCTCATTAAATCATTTTGTTGGTCAGAAACTGGTTGCATTTAACCATGAGTGCCAAGTTAATTGGACCTTGTCTTATGAGACTCGGTGCACAGGTGTTTTCAGTGAATATCGCTTTGTACCTCAAGAAGAATCAACAAGATTTGATGGTGTTAATAAAATCAGCGCAGAATAACGATTTTTACTTGAAGAAAGACTCAGCTTTAACGGATGATAGAGGATTGTTGTTATCAGTTAATCTAGGTCATCCAACTCATGAAAACCTTCAATGTGCTAATTCAGGTCTCAACGGCCCAAGAATCCGCTTGGATTACTGGTTTGTACCGTGATCAGGATCTGGATGTCAGAGCGCATCGTGTCACCTCCAAAGAAGACCTCTTAGAACATTTGGAAACCAGTGATTGGCACTTGTTGGTTTCCGATAATAGCCACAAAGATTTCTCTCTAGATGAATGTCTAACCTTAATTAAGGGGCAGCCAGTTGAGATCCCGGTCATATACTTTTCAGCGCCCTTAAGC
>CAKMZU010000201.1:0-1993 GCA_929200485.1 uncultured Gammaproteobacteria bacterium
CTTCAAGGTCGATCACATTAAAGGTCAGGTCAAATTTAGCGCTTTGCAGTCGCTCACTGCCTTCGATACTTGAAAGTTGAATGTCGCCAAGATCACCTTGTAAAAATTGTTGATTACCAAGGCTTGCCGCTGTTTGCACAATCAGCATGACAGAAAATAGCGGCGTTTGAGATAAGTCGCGGGGTAAATTCAATTGGTCAATGACTTGATCAAACGGGGTGTTTTGATGCTCAAATCCGAGAAGAGTGGTTGCTTTGGACGCTTCAACCAAGGTTTTAAAATCATCACCAAGATCAATGGATTGACGTAAAACAATAGTGTTAAGGAAAAGCCCGATCACATCCTCAACTTGATATTCTGAGCGATTGGCGATCGGTGTGCCGATGCTAATGTCGGTTTCCCGGCTGTATCTTGCCAGCAATACGCTCAAAGCAGCATGCATCAGCATAAATAATGAGACATCTTGTTCTTTACAAAACGCATGCAATTTTCTGGATAAAGACGCCGTTAGCGTAAACCGAACTTCACCGCCTTGATTGTCTAACATGGCAGGCCTTGGGAAGTCTGTAGGCAATGCCAAAGGCTGGCTGCCTGCGAGGTGCTCAAGCCAGTAATCCAGATCTTTTTGTGTGTCGGTATTTGCCGTTTGTAATAAAGTAAAATCGGCGTATTGCAAAGGCAAGGGTGGTAAATTATGTAGACCTTTGCCAAGAATCTCCTGATAAGATACCCATAAGTCGCGAATAAGAATTTCTATCGACCAGCCATCGGCAATAATATGATGCAGACAGAGCATTAAAAAGTATTGGTCATCGGTTTGGCGATGCAATAGTTGCCCTCGGATTAACGTATCCTTACTTAAATCAAAGGGTGTCTCGATAAAGTCACTGACTGCCATTAGCAGATCGGATTCATTGCCCGTAAAAGGTAAAACCGATAAATCAAAGGCGGGCTTGTCATCAATAATCTGGTAAGGCGTTTTATCGGCGTTATCAACCACAAAACGGGTGCGCAGACTTGCGTGTCTTAATATAACCATTGTAAAAGCTACGTTAAGCGCAATGGTATCGAGTTGGCCAGATATTTTTAGTGCAAAAGGCATGTGGTATAAGCTGCCAGGTTGCATCTGCTCGATAAACCACAGGCGTTGTTGGGCAAAAGACAGCGGTAATTTTTCGGGGCGCGCTATTTGATCGAGCTGAACGGTTTTCCCCTCTGCTGCTAATTGCTCTAAAAAGCGCGCCAGTACATCCACTTTTGGGTAATCAAATAAATGCCGCAGCTGAATGTCCAGTTCGGTGTTTTGTCTAAGGCTTGCAATGACACGGGTCGCTAATAAAGATTGACCACCAAGGTGAAAAAAATCGGCATCACGACTGACTTTATCCACTTGCAGGAGATCGCTAAATACCTCGGCAACCTGTTTTTCCATCTCAGTTTCGGGCGCTTGATAGATGCCATCGTTTATCGATACTGCGCCTTTGAGTTGGCGTTTGTCGACCTTTCCATTGGCAGTGAGCGGAATGTGCTCAATCAGGCCAAAGGCACTGGGGATCATATAGTGTGGTAATGTGAATGCCAGCTCGCCTGCGATGCGTGCAGGTAAATTATTGGTTTCCGTGTTTTTGTCAGGGACGACAAAAGCAGCTAGATAGGCGTTATCATTGCTCTCGCCTTTTTCATAAATCACTGTGGCATCTTGAACGCATGAAAGTTGTGTGAGCGCCTGAGTGATCTCGTCAAGCTCAATACGGAAGCCACGTATTTTTATCTGATCATCCTGCCGCCCTTTAAGGACTAATTCACCATTCGAATATCGCACAGCCATATCGCCCGTGCGATAAAGCGTGCCGTTAGGATCTTGCTTGCTGATAAAGGGGTTTGCGATGAACGCCTTGGCGTTTTCATCCGGCATCGCATGATAGCCTCGACTTAATCCACTGCTTGAAACAGCCAGCTCACCGGTGATACCGAATGGGCAAAGATGGCCGTT
>CAKMZU010000201.1:2003-6609 GCA_929200485.1 uncultured Gammaproteobacteria bacterium
TGGCCGTTTTCATCAATAACATAACAAAAAGTATTGGCGACAGGCTGACCTAGAGGAATGGCTGAGCGTTGACAGTCGTCAATATGAATGTCATGTAGCGTAGTGAGAACAGTATTTTCAGCGGGGCCGTAGGCATTGAATAAATGCTTGGGTTTTCCGTGTTCAAAGACTTTTTGCACTTTATCGATGTTGGGTGCTTCACCACCAATGCCGAGCCAATCCAGATCACTGAAAGCTGCAGGTTCCAAATCGGCAATCACATTAAACAGGGCAACTGTCATTAAGGTGTGCGTGATCTCTTCGCGTTTCATTCGTTGGGCAAAGAGGTGAGTGTCTAATACTTGATCCTTGGAAAATCCAACCAGCGTTGCGCCATTAAATAGCGAGCCAAAGATTTCCCAGATACTGGCATCAAAGGCAACATTAGAAATATGTGCGATGCGCGAATGTTGATTGATATGAAAATTTTCTTTGTCATCAATTAGACGACAGAGATTATTTTGTGTGATCGGAACCCCTTTGGGGTTTCCAGTTGAGCCTGAGGTATAAATCCAATAGGCATCATCATTAAGATCGCCATCGTGAATGGAAAACTCCATCGATGCGTCAGTGACCTGCTCAAAAAAATCAGCAACTGAAACCTGTTGCATGTTTGATTCAATGGGTGATTCCGTGATCAACAAGCAAGGTGTTGCTGAATCTAATATATGTTGCTGGCGAGCTGATGGGTAGGCAGGATCAATGGGGATATAAAAACTGCCTACTTTTAGGCTGCCAATGATCAATCCGAGCATTTCAATGCGTCGCTCAAGGCAAATGGCGACGGCTTGCGCAGGTTTTGCCCCTTTTGCAATGAGGGTTTGGGCTATTTGGTTCGTCCAGGAGTCAAACTCTCGGTAAGTGAATGTTTGATCGTCAAAACGAATGGCTTGGTTATCAGCGTATTCTGATACTATCGACTGCCAGCGTTGCTGCAGGGTTGATGCAGCACCAATCCATTGGTTTGGCATTGCCATAGTTTTAATATCATCCTGATCGGCCGCAGTGAGCAGACTCATAGCGCCAAAAGGTTGACTCGGGGATTGGATCGTTTGTGTTAACAGGTGGATAAAATGTTTGGCCCAGCGCGCTATCGTGCTTGGATCAAACAGGTCTGTGTCGTATTCAAACGACAGCTTAACGCCATTTTCAGACTCTGAAATTCCCAAAGTGAGATCAAACTTGGCTGTATGGGTTTCAATGTTAAGCGGCTCAATGTTTAAGGCTTCTTGAGAAGTTTGGATCGCTTCTTTTTGATACGCCATCATGACTTGAAAAACAGGCGTTACGCTTCGATCTCGCTCAATCGACAATGCATCGAGAATGGTTTCAAAAGGCACATCCTGATGCTCACTGACTGTTAGCATTAATGTACGAGCCTGATCGATTTGATCGAGTGAATTTTGGTCAGGATTAACGGATAGTCTGAGTGCCAATGTATTAACAAAAAAACCAACGGTTTGCTGAATATCTGCCAACTCACGATTAGCATGGGGTGTGCCTATGACAATATCGGTTTGGTTGGCTATTTTCTGTAAAAAGCCTGCAAAGGCTGCGAGATAAAAAGTAAAAGGGGTGCAATTGGTTGTAGCAATAAGTTCGCTTAATTTTATTGCTAGCTCATCAGGTAGAGTAAAGTTATACAGCGCACCTTGTCCTGATTTGGCGGCAGGGCGAGGGTAATCAAAAGGCAGGTTTAGGGTTTCACTGCCTTCTAACTGTTGTTTCCAGAAATTAAGGCTCGCATCAAGATTGTTTTTTGCTTGCTGCCACTGTGCATAATCCGGGTATTGAACTTTAACCGGTGGTAGTGCCGGTGTTTCGCCCTTATCGAACCTAAGGTAATGATAGGCTAATTCTTTTAATAGAATCTGATTTGACCAGCCATCGGTAATCAAGTGATGGCAGTTAATTAACAGAATATATTCATGTGGGTGTTTAAATGACAAGAGCGTTGTGTGCATTAAGGGTGCTTTAGCAAGATCAAACGGTTGAGTGATCAGCGATTGCACTAACGCAGTCGCAGCTTCACTGTCTGCATCAAACAGGCACGATTGTTCTTCAAGGTGAAAGGAGACTTCTGGTTCAATCCGTTGTCGTGGTACGCCATCGATTTGGATAAATGCCGTTCTTAAGGCTTCATGTCGATCGATTAAGCATTTGATTGATTGTTGTAAATAACTTTTATCAAGCCTGCCGCGGATTCGAACCGCTAAAGGTACATGGTAGGTTGCGGCTCCCGGGGCGAGTTGTTCGACAAACCAAAGCCGCTGCTGAGATGAAGACAGCGGCGCCTGAGTTTTATCTTCACGCGGGGTAATGCCTTGAATCTGGCTCTGTTGAGACTTGGCGAGAGCAATTAAGCGGCTTTTATGGGTTTTTAGTGCCTGCATTAATTCAGGGGTCATCACCCCTTTGTCCGCATTAATGGCTAATTGGTCATCGTTCTTTAAGCTGATCTGGATATTCAGTTGATTGAGTGTTGCAATCAGATCATCAAATTGCATGCAGGTATCCTTTTGGCAACCCCGAGTTATGAGACGAAAACACTAACGATCAAAAGAAAACAGTAAAAATATGAGATAAATAGCTTTTGACCAATAAATCGGAGTTTCTATCAATTTGTTATTATTATTTTTCGCTGAGGATGAGTGTTCAGCTACAAAAATCAGTAGGTTATACGAAGGCTTAGGCTTTGTCGATTAGTCTGCGGTCTAATGCGACTGAGCTTTTCGGTTTTTTATCGCTGTCACGAAATCAGGAATTAAACTGCTTTTTAATTGAGTGAAATATAATCACTTTGTTTGTTTGTTTGTCGGTGTTCTAGCGTGATGACACCCAAGTTGAGCGGAAGGTTAAGTTAGGCCTGCTTTCTTGGTCGATGATCGACGCTTTTTAAGTGATAAGCGTCTCTTGTCATCGGACTTTGCAACATCCTTGTATTGTATCCTGGAGATGGAAATTCAGGCAATTGTTACTTGCTTTTACGGTTATTATTTTAACCATAATTCCCATCGATAGTTTGTTCAATGACGAGTTTATTTATTTCGAGAAATCAATTGCAAACCTCCTGTTGTTCATTAAATACTGATCCTGAATCTGTTCTACTCAATTTCTCTGCTAATTCATCATTGCTGGCTGTAATTTCTTTGAGTGTCTGCTCTAGATCACTAAGGACTTTTTCTAGATTTTCGGGCGGCGTTTCTTCGGGCTCCTGTCCAGTGTCAACTGTTTGAGATTGTGCAATTGATGGTTGTGAAGTTTTATTTATATAGTCATCGATATCTTCAGCTGGACTGCTTTCATCACCTGTATCTGATTGTTGGGTGTTTAGTGGAGTTCTTTCTCTTACATAATTTTTAAATATTTCGAATTGGGTGTTTTTTTCATCATCTGGAAGTTTGATATCTAGTCCTTTGAATTTGAATTCTCTTAATTCACGTTCAGTAAGACTGCCTGTAAGTTTGTTTTTGTTTTTGCTTTTGCTTTTGCTTTTGCTTTTGCTTTGGGAGATGTCACTAGCAGAAGTAAACCACTTAAATATTTCTTCTCTCTTATCGGGTAAGCTTGATAATGTATTATTTATGTCTTCGAGTTTTATATCTACTATATTTCCCGTTTTTGATTGTATTTTTTTAATTTCTTCCAGTAGTTCTTTAAATCTATCACTTTCGCCTAATTCTGGCCATATATTAATTGTATGCATATCTAATATTGATTCAGGTTCTGTTAAATGTATGCCTTCGGCAGAATCAGGCTCTTCGTAGTTGGTGAATAAAAGAATTTTATATTTTTTTTTGGAAATTGGCACCGTAGATTCTAATCTGCGTGATATAAATGGTATGGATGCGAGGAGTCTTCTTATACGTGTAGGTGGTATTGTTGCATAGAATAAACAAGAGATACTTTTAAATTCTCTTCCTTCTTCTTGTTTTTGCTCAATGTGTGAGTTTCTCCCATCGTTATCATTCATTATCTCAGATGATAAAGGCATTTCGCCATCTTCCTCTATTTGAGCTAATGGGGCAGGCATATTGCCATCTTTCGCATCCTTAATTAATGGGGTCTCCTCTTGGTTGCCTGGAGTCGCTTCAATTGATGTGGTAGTCGGTATTTCGGCATCTGTCTCTACTTTATCAATTATGGCAGTCGCCTCGTTGTTAGTATCCTTTTCAGGAGGGATTAATGACGTACTTTTATTTTCATCTCCAGTTACCTCTTTATCGCCCGTCATGGCAATTGATTGGCTGATATCTAAAAATAAAAAGCATAATAAATATATTAAAAACTTTTTCATTTATTTTTCCTATATTAAATTATAAGCAATGGAAAATTTATAACTAATTCTAAAAGTATCGCTATAAAAAATTACAACAAGGGTCTTTAAACTTGACATTTTTTTTTAAAAATAGTTTCTTTTATTTTTTTATCGGTTTAGTAGAGGTTTCAGTTTGGGTTAGTTTCTATTGGTGTGGATGAAGTTTTTTGGATGTTCACAATAATCGATTATCCTTAAGGGCACCTCTAATAATTGCTTTCGGCTTCTGTCAGAATACAAGATTGACAA
>CAKMZU010000202.1 GCA_929200485.1 uncultured Gammaproteobacteria bacterium
GCCAATGAAGAGCCATCAGCCAATGAAGAGCCATCAGCCAATGAAGAGCCATCAGAAGATTGAGCACCTCCTTGTTTTGGAATGTCGGCTGTAGTTTGTCGAGACCTGAGCGCCTGACAAAATTCCTTTTGGATTTCATTGAGAGTGGGCATGTGTTTACGTCCTTTCGTTTTTATTGGTATTCAGGCCGTTTTTATGCATTTCCTGGAGTGATTTGATGGTCTCAATTTCAAGCATTAACTGCGTTGAATCCGGAATGTTAAAGTCTCTTTCAAGTAATGTGGGTTTATTGCCAATCTTGTTGTAGGTGTATTCCAAAAGTGCCCACACAGGATCAATAACATCTGAGCCATGGGTGTCTATGATGAAGCCATTGTCTTCTCTAAAGTGACCGGCAACATGAATATAGGGGATGGATTCGCAGCGCATCTCATCAATAAAGGCCAATGGGTCATATTGATGGTTTTGACTGTTCACATACACATTATTGACATCCAGTAGCAGGTCACAGCGACTCTCAGCCAGAACCGCCTTGATAAATTCGGCTTCTGTCATGGATTTTTCGGGCACAGAATAATAAGACACATTTTCAATGGCGATTCTGCGTTCTAATCGATCCTGTACTTCTCGAATACGCGAACTGACATGTTTGATGGCTTCGTCGGTGAAAGGCAAGGGAAGCAAATCATACAAATGACCCTGATGGGAACAATAACTTAAATGCTCGCTGTAAAAAGCGACATTAAAATCATCTAAAAACTGTTTGATATCTGTAATAAGTTGGGTATCTAAAGGGTCGGTACTACCGATAGATAAGGATAAACCATGGCAAACAAGTGGTGTGCGACTAACGATCGACTTAAGTGACTCTCCCCATTGCCCACCGATGCCAATCCAGTTTTCTGGGGCAACTTCATAGAAATCGGGTGATACCTTTGCGGATTCTGCATCCTGTAACAGCTCTCGCCGCAGACCCAGGCCTGCGCCTTCTGGTTTTCTTATCATGGTTTGATCGTTATGGTGTTGTTCTAACAAAAGATGGCTGCCTCAGAAATTCTGAGGCAGGGATAACATTAGCCGCCGCACTTGCCTTCCGATCCTTTCTTTTTCTCGCCACACTTACCTTCACCGCATTTGCCTTCAGCTTCAGTTTTAAGGGTTTTGGTCTCACCGCATTTGCCTTCACCACATTTACCTTCTTTGCCTTTACTTTCAAGTGTTGCGTAGCCTGCAATTTCGTTCATAGTGAATGGGTTGCTTGATGGAACATCACTCATCGCAAGTGGTGATGAAAGTAGAGTAGCGGCAGTGAGTGCTAAGGCACTTTTATTTTTAATGCTCATGGTTATTCCTGTTTTCTGTCGTTTGTTATCGTTTATTTTGTTTGTAGATAGTGGCCAGTAGGCCGCTGGTCAACGATTGATGAAAGCTATTCTGCAATGGTCGGGATAAAAAATAAACGCCCTTAACGCGGTTTTTGTTGGCGATGATAAGATTTGTGATCAGTTGATAAGATAAAAAGGAATAAGGCCTTACTATGAAAATTCTTTGCCTTTGGACTGTAACATTTTGGTATTCGATTTTATAAAAGAGTTTGAATCAGAAAATATTACGGAAGCCGACAGGCTTCCGTAACAGGAGGGAAATCTAAACCAGCTTGGTTTTCTCACCTTCAGATCGTGCGATGTAAACAGCACAGACGGAATCACCAAAGATGTTTACCGCTGTGCGCATCATGTCAAGAAGTCGGTCGGTGACCAATAATAAACCAATGCCATCAAGGGGTAAGCCAATGACGGTCAAAATAACCGAAATCGCCACAAGGCTTGCCGCAGGCACACCAGCCACACCGACAGAGGTCAGTAAAGCAGTAATCACAATAGTAAACTGTTGCAAAAACGATAGGTCTAAGCCATATGCCTGAGCGATAAACATGGCTGCCACGCATTCATACAAGGCAGTACCATTCATATTCACTGTGGCACCGAGCGGAAGTACAAAGGAAGTCACTTTATTGGAAACCCCTGCATCCTTTTCAACCGCTTCAATGGTTAATGGCAAGGTTGCCGATGAAGAGGCGGTTGAAAAAGCCATCAACATGACAGGGTTCATGATTCTATAGTGTTTTATTGGATTAACTTTTGCCGTAAATTTAAGGACTAGAGCCATTGTGCCAAAGGTGTGAATAATCAGAGCCAGAAATACGCAAAGGAAAAACCAAAGAAGTGGCCCGAATATATCCAGACCTGTGGATAAAATTGTCTTAGCAACTAAGGCAAACACACCAATAGGTGCAAACTTCATGATAAACATCGTCATATGCATCATGACTTCAAAAATACCCTGCCAAAAACCAATTTGAGTATCGTGCTGTTCTTCCTTGATTCGTGTAATGAAAAAACCAAAGAGCATAGCAAAGACAATCAAACCTAACATCTGGCCATCGGCCGCTGCAGAAATAATGTTCGGGGGAACCATACGCAAGAAAATATCAAACAATCCCGTCATGGATTGACTGCTTTGAGTGATGGTATCGAGTTTTTGGGTTAAGGCATCAGAGTCGGTGTGAAAATGCAATTCTTGTCCCGCAGGCTTTCCGTCGATTAAACCCGGTTGGAATAAATTTACGAGTAATAAGCCGATTAAGATAGCCAGCAAACTGGTAATTAAGTAGAAAAGCAGCGTTTTAATACCAAGGCGGCCAATGTTTTCGCCTCGACCGATACTGGCAACCCCACAGATGATTGATGAAAAAACGAGCGGAATGACTAACATTTTTAAGGCATTAAGAAATAAGTCGCCAACAAAATTTAAAAAGCTCATGAGTTCGTTATGTAGTGCATGCTCAGGATTGTTGAATAGCATGCCTACCATAACTGCTAAAACGATGGCGATAAGTATCTGCCAGTGAAGGGCGAGTTTTGTCATATTAATCTCTCTATGATTATAGGCTATCCATAAGTTAAATAGACGCTTTATTTCTAACGAAAAAGTTGCATATTAAGGTTGGAAACCAATTTTAACAAATTAGATGCCTAGATTGTTAGTTGTTCAATATCTTCCTCGCGCTTGGTATCCAGTGGTTGTTGATGTATTTTACTTTCTGACCAGTTTATCGTCTTTAAATCTAACATGCGCAGACGGCGATTGTGCTCCGTCCAATAATAATAGTGTCGATTACTCAAATCTGCGACAACACTCCACTGGGTAGTGCTAACATAAAGGTGATTGATATCCCCTTCACGTACCAGGCCTTTAGGTATATCAAAATTGTCTAGCGTATGGATAGCGTACTTTACAGCCTCTTTGGCAGAGGTTAATTGTGTGACGGTGTGTGTCATAGCAAAGGCACGAACAAATCGAGAAGGGGACATGAAATCACCAGGTATTCCGAACATATTGCTGCCACCGCTCAAGGGATCCAGGTTTAACTTTTCATAGTGATATGTGATTCTCCGCCCGGACTGAAGCGCTTTTAAATTTAAGGTTGTGTAATTTCTTAAATTCAGAACATGCCAGTCATAACTTGGTGCATTGGTTAACACTCGAGCGACATTATCATGAATGACAAGTTCTTTTTCTATGTATTCAATAATAATAGATTCGCCGCGTTGGTCAGTGACAACTAGATGTAGAGGTACAGGAGCGTCAAGCTCTTTTTCTGCATGTTTGTTATAGACGACGCGTATCGATGGCAGTTTATTCTTTACCTTATTGACGTCATCAAAATTGCCGAGAATATAACCTGCCAAATCGACATTGCTGATACTATGGTTATCTAAAGAAAGCTCTCTATCCTGATATTGAGCAAACTCAGGAAAATATAAAACCCCAACGGACAGCCCCCGTTCATTCATCCCATCAGTTGCATAAGGAAGAGTACCTGATGTGATAGCGACGAAACCATATTTGTTATTCCAGCGCATGCCTTTGGAATCTTTGGTTAAAAAGGAGGTAAAAGGCTGATCCCGGGGGACGACAGTTAATTGAGACTTCAGGTCAAATGCGCCCCATTCCATTGTTCGGCCGTAAACAGGTTTTTCGTTAATGGTTTTAAGAACAAAGCTTGTGCAAGCACTACTGTATTGACCAAAATTAATGCAAAGAAAAAGTAAAAAAAAACGTAATAAAATCTGCATTGATTCATCCTTAATAATGACTATCGTTCGCAAGAATAAATAAGTTTGCCGATTTTCTAAGGTCATAATGTAAAAACCGCCAACAGATAATTAATTAATTTCGATTACTTCAGTGCTGCCATATTTTATATGAATAATATGATCATCATCTTTTTTGATGTGAGTGTAGGCTCCACCAGCTAAAGCTTTATACCATTGAACTTCTGCTTTGCGGTTTATCGACCCCCAATTTTGAATAATAGAGAAATCCTGATGGCTATGCCGCCAGCCACAAGAGGTAAAGAAGCCCGATTTGTAATTGATCTTGACAGTTCGTTGTTCGTTATATGACAAAGTAAAGTCATGTGGAGAGGTTGATTTAACACAGTAATTATCCGTTGCCCGAATCCGAACTGAGCTGCCTGCAGCCCCATTGAAAAAACTCAATGTATAAGATCCACTCAGTGCTTGATTTGGAATGAAAAATACGCTCGAAAGGACAATGTAAATAAAGAAAACTTTTTTCACGGCCTGCCTGCTTTATGTTATACATTCAATGGTTAGGTTAAATGCTGATCAAAAGGTTCATTAATGGGTTGAAGACAAAACGTGTGAAGCCTTTGTGTTGCTGCCCAAAACCTAGGAGGGTGTTCTTGGACACCCTCCTAGGGAAAGCAAAAGAAAAAAGCAGAGAAAAACCGGTAGAAAACCCAAGTTAATAAACAACAGCATTCGCTATATAAAATGCATAGTTGTGTAATGGTAAATCGATTAATGGCCTATGTGTACTTCAATTGGAGGGTGACGGTGGTTATGTTAGGTTTGCTTTACTTTAATGATTTTATGATCATCTTTTCTGACACGCATCGCTTGTGACCATCCTGCGTATTTGTACCATTGAATGTGTGCGGTTTTCGTTTGAGGATAAATTAAAATTTTTGGGAGAAATGGAGTTGATACAGTAGAAATCCTTTGCTGCCTTAACTTGTACCTGAGAGTTGTCGGGCCCAGTATTTGAAAAAATCACATGAGTGGACCCGGCTACTGCCGATTTATTGAATAAAACGATACTTGAGACGATCATGAAAAATAAGAATATTTTTTTCATGATCTTTATCTATCTGACTCTGATTGCCCATTTCCTATGATCAGGTCAAATATTGATCGAAAGGTTCATTAATGTGATGTGGTATCAACTCGTTGATATATTTAACAAAAAGATCATAATCCTTTGTTTTATAAGGCACTGTGAGCCCTTATAAATAAAGGCATACACGCTATATCACCTAATCAGTATCCTTCGGTAGGTTCTGGGCGAATCGGGATAATTGGTGGCTAATTGCACTCTCATTCGGTTTTTCTGTGCATTTTTATAAGGATTCTGCTATAACTGTTTTTTTATACAGTTAGCTTCAAGTTCGCTTACCAATGAAATTGTATATTGCAGAAAAACCCAGTTTAGCCCGAGCGATAGCCGAAGCCTTTGGTATAAAAGGTGGGCGGCATAATGGTTCTATTCCTTTGCCGAACGGTGATCAAATTAGTTGGTGTATTGGGCATTTATTAGAACATGCTGAGCCTGATGCCTATGATGCCAAGTATAAAAAGTGGCAGCTCGATCATCTGCCAATATTGCCTGAAAAGTGGCAGTTACAGGTAAAAAAACCAACCAGAAAACAATTTAATCATCTGAAAGCACTGATGCGCAAAGCGAAAACGATTGTGCATGCAGGTGATCCTGATCGAGAAGGGCAGTTGCTGGTGGATGAAGTTATCCACCATGTTTTCCCAACTAACGCTAAACGCCCACCGGTTGAGCGGTTGTTGATCAGTGATTTAAATGTTAAGGCGATTCAAAAATCGCTGGGTCAGCTTCAACCCAACGAGAACTTTGCACCCCTGTCTGCCTCAGCGCTGGCTCGCTCAAGAGCGGATTGGCTTTACGGCATTAATATGACTCGATTTTACACGATAAAAGGTCGACAAAATGGATTTAAAGGCAAGGGTGTATTGTCAGTGGGACGAGTGCAGACGCCTTTGCTTGGATTGATTGTTCGCCGAGATGAAACCATAGACAACTTTCAACCCAAGCCATTTTATGAGGTGACCGTGCCGCTGCTTCATCAAAGCGGTGAAGAAATAATCGTTAAATGGCAACCGAGTGAAGCCTGCGAAGCCTACATGGACGAAGAAAAGCGCGTGTTATCGAAGAAGCTTTGTGAGCATGTGATTGAGCGCGTCTCTAATAATCAGGCAGAGGTTTTAGTGTTTACCGAGAAGGTGGTAAAAAAATCGCCGCCATTACCTTATAACTTATCAAGCCTGCAGATTGATGCCAACCGACAGTTTGGCATGTCAGCAAAGGCGGTGTTGGATACTTGCCAAAGCCTTTATGAGAAATATAAGATGATTTCTTATCCGCGTTCAGACTGTCGATACCTCCCTGAAGCGCATTTTGCCGATGCCAATAATA
>CAKMZU010000203.1:0-6165 GCA_929200485.1 uncultured Gammaproteobacteria bacterium
TTTGGTTTCTCTGTTGGTGGGTGAGAAGACAAGCTATCAAATAAATCCGGTCACTGAGGATGATCTCGAATATATATTTCAGGCACTTGAGGCAGTTGCTGTGAATGCCCACTCTATGTTGACGCATGTTTTTCCCCGTTCATCTTTTGAGGCGAAAAAAAATGACGATTCAATGGATGTGTTCAAAAAAGTTTTATTAGGTAGTGGTCCGCGGTCCTTTCCCGAAATTGATAAGCCGCATTATTATTTTCTCTATAAAAAAGAAGAAATACCTATAGAAGAGGCTTTTGTGAAGGGGGAGCAGCTTTTCTCATTATGCTGGCCCTATCTCGAAGAAGTTAATGGAACAAAAAACATTAAGGATGACAAGGCATGAATGCACTCAACTTTCATACCTTGAATCTTCAAGGTCGAATCTTAATCGAGGCGAGCGCAGGTACAGGAAAAACTTATTCCATCAGCCATATTGTTTTGCGGTTAATTCTTGAGGATCAACCGCAGCTGCAAAAACCTGAGCTTAGCATTAATGATATCCTTGTGGTGACTTTCACCAAAGCAGCCACTAAAGAGTTGAGGGAGCGGATTAGGCGTTTATTGCATCAGGCGAAAAGCTTCCTTGAACAGGTTCATTTAGATGATCAAGACTATGATGAAAACCTTAAAAAACTGGTAAACAACGCGCGTAAAAAGCTCTCGGATGAGAGTTTAATTCACCGATTAACCCATGCTATTTTGCATATTGATGAAGCCCCTGTGTTTACTATTCATGGGTTATGCGAACGATTGATTCGTCAGCATTCATTGTTGCTTCAAACACCTGTGAATTTAACGCTGCTTGAAAATGATGCGGAGTTCCTTCAGCAAATAACGGATGATTTCTGGCGCGAATACGCCTATGGTTACCATGACGCGATAGCAACTTTGGTTCATAAATACTGGCAATCACCTGAAGCCTTGCTCAAAAAATTACGCAGTTTTCTAGATGCTGATCTGCTCGAAGATCCACTTGCCAAAGATCTTGCATCAACATTTTCCAAGATTGATGATGTGTACGCTAAGGCGCAGGCCTTGTTTATTGATATCCTTGATGAGTTGCCTGAACTATTTGCAACGAAAGAAAGAAAGGGAAAATACCAAAAACGCTGGCTAACTGGCTGGATTGACGCTCACAGTCAATATTTTGATGACTCATCTCAACGTTATCTGAAGTTTGGTGAGCGTGTCCAATGGTTAACATTCACCAATGAGGTTCTCAAAGAAAAGCTCGGCGACAATGCGCCTACACATCCTTTTTTTGACGCAATGAGTGCGTTAATTCCATTAATATCTGATGTAAAACCCAGTTTTTATGCTTTTGCTCGTCACCAGATGACCGAGAAATTAGCCATTGAGAAACGTGCGCAACAAGCGTGCTTTTTTGATGATATGGTAAGAATTGTCTCCGAGGGAGCCATTGAGCCTGCCTTCTGTGAGGCGGTGGCAAATCAGTATCCTGTTGCGTTAATTGATGAATTTCAAGATACAGATTTATACCAATACCGATTGTTTGACCAGATTTATTCAACTGATACGGTTTGCCTTCTCATGATTGGTGATCCAAAGCAGGCGATCTATAGCTTTCGAGGCGCAGATATCAAGACTTATTTAATGGCGCGAGACGCAGTGAGTGAATCCAGCCGTTATAGTTTATCTGTCAATCACCGAAGTCAGCCCACCTTGATTAATCGAGTGAATGCGTTATTCAAAGTGAAGTCTGATCCTTTTGTTTTAGCTGACTTCCCTGAATTTATACCATCCTCTGCGCCCGATGATAAAACAGACTCAGCATTATTAACCTTTAGCGGCAAGGCGTTTCCCTCGGTAGTTTTGCCGCTTGTTTCAGCAGATGATAGGCCATTAACAAAAGATCAGGCGGCGGAACAATCTGCAGAGAAAACGGCGCAGTGGATCAAACAAGTGTTAACCGAGGGAACCATCAAAGGCGATGCGGTACAGCCTAAAGATATCGCCATATTGGTTCGAAAAAATCAACAGGCAGACTTGATGAAAGGTGCGCTGTTAAACGAGGGGTTAAACAGCATTTTCCTCTCCAAAGATTCGGTGTTGAGAAGTGATGAAGCATTATCGCTATTACGTTTGTTTCAAGCGGTGATTTCACCGGAAAATCGATCAACGATTTTTTTAGCCCTTGCCGATGATTTAATCGGATTTTCAGCTGCGGATATTTTTTCACTTGAGCAAGAGGCAAAACCATTACTTGCACATCAGGCAAGATTCTATCAAGCACAAACACTTTGGCATGAGAAAGGGTTCTTTTCAGCCTTCCACTATATGAGTCAGACCTACAAAATTGCTATTGAGTTGCTAACTCATACTGATGGTGAGCGCAGATGGATGAATCTCCAGCAATCCGCGGAGTGCTTTGCCGCTAAAGCTGATCCGCACCTGCCAATTGATGAGCAATTAAGGCATTTTTCAGAGCAACTTAAAAACCCTGATGATAATGTAGATTCGCAGAAATATCGGCTGGAAACGGAAGCGAATCTTATTAATATTGTGACGATTCATGGGTCGAAGGGGTTAGAGTATTCCGTCGTTTGTTGCCCTTTTTTGCATGAAGGCGCCAATAATAAATCCGGTAGTCTCGGGAAGATTTATAATAGTCAGTTACAAAAAAGTCAGATGACGTATTCTGCCAATGAGAAGCAAAAGCGCATACTTTTTCAAGAGGAATTGGCTGAAGAGGTTCGATTGTTATACGTCGCATTGACACGTGCCAAATCGCACCTTTGTTTAACTTTTGGGGCAGTCAAATCGATTGAAACCAGCCCTTTGTTTACTTTGCTAAACGAGAAAAATGAAGACAAGATACCGATTAGCAGGCTCAATACATTAGGCTTTGTTGATTGCCCGGAATCTGAACATGCCACAGGGCAGCAATCAATGCTTGCATCTGAAGCACCAAGTTACAGTGTGGCTTCGCTTGACCGACCAATTACCCAGCCTTTTTATGCTGGCAGTTTTTCTGCGCTTGCACTTTCTCATGATAAATATGTTGATGATGAAAAAGATAGAGACGCCATTGAAGAGATAAATGTGGGCAATTTAGAAAATCCGTTAGATGAGATGCCTTCTATTTTTACTTTGCCTAAAGGTGCAGAGGTGGGTAATTTACTTCATCAGGTATTGGAAGATGTAGATTTTAACGCTCCCTCAGAATTGGATAGTCTTTTGGAATCGGCATTGCCACATTACCAAATCAGTAATGACCCTTGGCAAGGTATATTAACGGATCATTTATCGCTATGCCTGACGACGCCATTAGCGCCTTTAGATGTTTCTTTATCTGATCTGGCTGAAGCGCAAGTAAAAAAAGAAATGGGGTTTCAGTTTTATGCGGGTCTCAATTCCGGTTCTAGAATTGCCAAACTGGTTGCCAGTTATCGTGGTGTTGAACCGAAAACAAGCTTTAATCCGGTTCATTCAGATTTTAAGGGGTTTATCGATCTGTTGTTTTGTTATGACGGTAAATATTATGTCTTGGATTACAAAAGTAACTGGTTAGGTGGTGATGTGTCATATTATACGGATGAGAGGATGCATCAGGCGATTGAGTCTCACCATTATGATGTTCAGTATTTACTGTACAGCGTTGCCTTGATTCGAATGCTTAAACAAAAATTGCCAGATTTTGATTACGAAACGCACTTTGGTGGCATTTATTATCTCTTTTTACGGGGGATGAATGCGTCTGATGACTCAGGTATCTATTTTAGGCGGCCTGATGAACAAATGTTAGGCAAATGGGATCAATTATTCAGGACTGCGCCATGAACTTTACCCGATTCATTGATTCACCACTGTTTTCTGAGCACCCTCTGGTTTTTATGATTGCCAAACGCATCGCGTTAAGGCTGCAAGAATTAACGGACAACAACGATGAAGTGGAGTTGGTATTTTTAAGTGTCAATCTGTTAAGTCAAAGCCAACAGGAGGGCAGTAGTTTTGTTGATCTTAACCAATATGCCGAGCAAAGCATGCCGGATCACTGGCAAATCTCAAGGCAATTTCCCTCAATAAATATTTGGCGAGCAATTCTCGAGAAGCATTCGGTGCATTTTTCACAATTAATCACGTTAGAAGGGGATAAACTGTTCTTTCCACGAATGTTTAACGTTGAATCATTTATCGCCCGTAACCTACTTGAGCGAGCCGCGCTATCCATACCTTTGAATAAAGAGCTTTGGAGCGAAAGCAAAGACGATTATCAAAAAATTGCCGTGGCTAATAGTTTAAGTGAAACCTTATCCTTTATTGTAGGTGGGCCGGGGACAGGCAAGACCACAACAGTGAGTCAATTGTTAATGGAAATATTAAAGGCAGAGGGACATAAAAGTTACCGTTTGCAACTTGCAGCGCCCACGGGAAAAGCAGCAACAAGATTGGTGCAATCCATTCAAGCTAAACTCTCGAACAGTGATTTGCCTTGCGAACTAAAAGCGAGAGTCCCGGCATCAGCGTCAACTATTCATCGCCTGCTTGGGTGGTCTAACCAGAAGCAAGGGTTTAAATACAATAAAGATAATCCTTTATTGGTCGATTGCTTGATCGTAGATGAGACCTCAATGATTGACGCCGATCTGTTTTCCAAACTGTTGGATGCCATTCCTTTAACCACACGTTTGGTTTTTTTAGGTGATCCTTATCAGTTACCTTCGGTGGATGCTGGAAGCATATTGGCAGACATTTGTTCACCTGAGGCATTGCTTGCATTTTCTTCGGAGAAGTCCGCGTTAAACCCATTACTCACCGCAGGGGATTCTCCTTTGGCTAATCAGGTGGTTCAACTTAAAAAAAGCTACCGGTTTTCTGATGATAAAGGCATAGGGGCATTTGCTTCGGCTTACCTTAATAAAGACAAAGTAAAATTGGCTGCTGCCTTGGAGTCAGATGAGATAGTTTTGATCGATAAGGCTGCGCAGTCTAACGCTCAGGACCCATTGTCAATTGAATCCAGGCTTAAGCAGCATTTCGAGAGTTTAACGCAGGCAACAACGATTGAAGCGGCTTTTCATTTGCTTGATCAGTTCCAATGCCTTTGCGCGAATAAGACAGGCGAATTTAGTACGCAGTATTTTAATGCAAGTATATTAGGTCATGCCAAGGCTGCCGCTATGCCAACGCTAAGTTTGCATTCAATGGAGTTTTTTCATGGTCAGCCCATCATTATTGAATCTAATCGCTATGACCTTGGCTTATTTAATGGCGATATAGGGATTGTTTGGTTGCAAAGTGATCAATGGTCGGTAGCTTTTACAGACGAAGGAGGGCCGGTTCGTTTCTTTTTGGCGGAGCAATTACAAGGTATCTCGGCTGCATTTGCTATCACCGTGCATAAAAGCCAAGGATCGGAATACGACGAAGTGGCGTTTGTTTTTCCAGAGGTAAACTCTCCCCTGTTAACATCGGAATTAGTATATACCGCTGTTACACGAGCCAAGAAAAAGGTGTTAGTCTGTGCATCTACTCAGGAGATGGAGACGGCGCTGGAGCGATCGAGTACCAGGAAAACTTTTCTTAAAGACGAGTTGAAAAAAAGTTATCAAATCCATTAAAAATCTTCCATTTTGTGAAAACTTTTTTGCATGCAACGAATCATATAATGTCTTGGTTCAATAACATGATCGTAGCTGGTTCACTCCAATGAATATCAAAAAAGCACTGCAACAATGAGTAATCATCACTCAATGGCATAGCTCAGGATATACGGAGTTGTGTAAAATCCCTTACACCTCTATTCATCCTGAGCCTGTCGACGCTATTCGTAAAGCATCCTTTTTATTTAATGAGTTATAGACACATCTTCATCATTGGCTTGCATGGGAGTATCAACGATGTTTAATTTTTATCTTTTGTTGGCTATCTTTTTTGAAGTCATTGCAACAACAGCGCTTAAAGCATCCGAGCAGTTTTCTAATAAAACAGCAACATCTATTGTCATTATGGGATATCTTGCGGCATTTTATTGTTTGACCTTTGTGCTTAAAACCATGCCCTTGGCCATAGCTTACGCTGTCTGGTCAGCTATTGGTCTTGTCATTATTACTATTAATGGCTGGATGTTTTTTGGTGAAAAAATGGATTTCCCAGCGCTTTTGGGTATGG
>CAKMZU010000203.1:6175-6575 GCA_929200485.1 uncultured Gammaproteobacteria bacterium
ATTCACCTGGGGTCTAAAGTGATTGTTTAATTAGTCCCCATCCAAAAATAGGGTGATTTGAAAAAAACCTTGTTGCTGTCTACTGAGTTTCTGCGCTTGGCGAATCATCCATATGGCTATGTGCCTCTTATAGTTAAATAGTCACTATGATTGCATAAGATTACCGATTGCAGCACAGTCGAACCTCCTTTCCACTATGTAAAACCCTTTAATTTGCCAGTTTATCAGGTGGGTGGCGTGTAATCAGGTGAATTTAGCGAGACAGTGTTATAACAGTCTTTTCATTATTCCAGGGCATTAATTTTTTCATGAACGAATTTCTTTAAAAGTAATCATAGAAACTAATTGATAGATACTGTTCACGAAAACCCAAATCCCTACATAGACCACTGAGCACTTC
>CAKMZU010000204.1 GCA_929200485.1 uncultured Gammaproteobacteria bacterium
CGCATGGCAAATTATTAGCACTATAGTAGTGAGCTTCGCACAAACTACGTGCAGGTGTATGAGTAAGCTATCGTTCAATTGACTTAAACCTCAAAATATTTTCTAAATGAATAGATTAGTTAATCTATCGTTTGATTAAGTTCTATTCTGTGCACTCTTTTTTCATCATAAAACTTTTTCTCGAAAACCATGTCGTATCCAGAAAGTTAATCGTTTTTTTCATTAAAATTATGAAACAAACCATTTTACAAACAGCTGTTCTTTTAACTGTATTTCAAATTAACGCTGGAACAGAAGGCAGCTTTGTAATATCTCATCAGAAAATAGAAAAATTAGAACATCAAATCGTAGGTAAGAATAAAAAAATAATTAAAGAATCGATTATTAAGGGAAAAACGAAAAATATTGAACAATCGTATTTTTCAGGTCTGGTATACCGGAATGACACAAGGGATTTTAATGAAATAGCCTCTCAAAATGGCTTTAAACCAAAACATCCAAGAGGAATTGATAATCCACTCTTTTTAGATGACATAAATAACCCAGAAGATAAAACTTGCATAGAATTTGTCGCCGATGAATCTACTATCGTTACTCTCAAACATTATAATGCAGATCCCACTGACAGACGGAAAGACAAAAATTCTTATAAATACATGATCGATACAACCTTTTACGACCTCTGGGGGTTAGATATAGATGCGACTAGCAATACAACGGATAAAATGACTTATGAAGTAGATTTTGAGTTAACTATCCCACTGAAGTGTATCATTGGTTATTTCACCAAAGGTCGCCACGAAAAATTCTATCAAAATCCTCTATATGATGGGCATTTCAGCTGGAGGGAGGAGGAAAACAAATTCATTAAAAACTATATAAATCATTCTTTTAATAATTCTCCTAACCGAAAACAACGCTTGTTTAGCTATTTGCATCGCTTATGTTATCCCTGACCCACCAGAGAAGGAGTAAGACAGAAACTATTTAATTTTTATTTTTTGCTACTCTTTTAAAGTTAAGAGCATCTATAAGCTCTTAACATAATCCCTTTATTTATAGACCTCTCATACAATCAACATTAATCCTGTGCAATATCACCTTTAGCTTCGAGCCAGGTTTTTCTATCCGATGAGCGTTTTTTTGCCAGTAACATATCCATCAACTCAAACGTACCGTCATTATCCTCAACACCCAGCTGAAGCATACAACGGGTATCCTTATTCATAACCGTTTCTCTCAACTGCATAGGATTCATCTCACCTAAACCTTTAAAGCGAGTAACTGTTATCTTACCGCGCTTATTTTCCGCAGCGATTCGATTTAAAACACCCGTTTTTTCAGAGTCATCAATCGCATAATAGACGTCTTTACCCACATCGATTCGATATAGCGGCGGCATGGCAATAAAGATATGGCCTGCTTCAACCAAAGGTTTAAAGTGCCTTAAAAACAAGGCACAAAGCAGTGTTGCAATATGCGCACCATCTGAGTCTGCATCGGCAAGCACGCAGATCTTGCCATAACGCAAACCACTCAAATCATCCGACCCTGGGTCAATCCCAATGGCCACAGAAATATCATGCACTTCTTGCGAAGCTAACACCTCTGATGAGTCAACCTCCCAAGTATTGAGAATTTTACCTCGAAGCGGCATGATCGCCTGAAATAATCGGTCACGCGCCTGCTTGGCTGAGCCGCCCGCAGAATCCCCCTCCACAAAAAATATTTCGCTATCCATTGCACCCTGCTGAGAACAATCAGCGAGTTTACCAGGCAATGCTGGTCCTTGAGTGACCTTTTTACGAACAACTTTTTTTGCTTTTTTAAGTCGACTTTGTGCATGGCTGATAAACATTTCAGCCATCTGATCAGCATCCTCGGTGTGCTGATTTAGCCAAAGACTAAACGCATCTTTGGCAACACCCGAAATATAAGCCGCTGCTTCTCTTGAGGATAATCGCTCTTTAGTTTGGCCTGAAAACTGTGGATCTAAAATTTTGGCACTTAGAATAAAGTTACATTTATCCCAAATGTCATCACCGCTAAGTTTTACACCGCGCGGTAATAATTTCCGGATTTCGCAGTAATCTCGAATCGCGTCCAGAAGCCCCGTTCTTAAGCCATTCACATGCGTCCCACCTTGCGGTGTCGGTATCAGATTGACGTAGCTCTCCTGAGTAAGATCTGCCCCCTCAAAATACCATTGAACAGCCCAATCGACCGCTTCGTCTTTTGCGCTGAATTGACCAATAAACGGCTCGGCAGGTAATAATTCAAACCCTTCTGTTTTTGTTGCCAAATAATCTTTTAAACCATCTTCGTAATACCATTCATGGGATTCGCCATTGACCTCATCCTTAAAAATGACTTTTAGACCGGGACATAAAACCGCTTTAGCACGTAAAACATGTGTCAGGCGAGAGACAGAAAATTTAGCGCTATCAAAATAACTGGCATCCGGATAGAAGTGCACCAATGTTCCGGTATTTCGTTTACCGCAGGTCCCAATAACTTCCAGATCTTTTGACTTGTCGCCATCCTTAAATTGAATAAAATGAACCTGTCCATCTCGTCGAATGGTCACATCCAATTGTTTTGAAAGCGCATTAACAACTGACACCCCAACACCATGCAAACCACCTGAAAACTGGTAGTTGTCATTTGAGAATTTACCGCCCGCATGCAAGGTCGATAAAATGACTTCAACCCCGGGCAAGCCTAGCTCAGGGTGCAGATCAACAGGCATACCTCGACCATTATCATTGACACTTAATGATTGATCCTTATAAAGGGTTACCGTAATTTCAGAGGCATAGCCACCTAGGGCTTCATCCACACTGTTATCGATAACTTCCTGCGCCAGGTGATTCGGCCGGGTAGTCTCGGTATACATGCCTGGGCGCTTTTTAACAGGATCCAGACCCGTGAGCACCTCTATCGATTCAGCTGTATATTTAGACAACCTTTGTCTCCTTAATATGATTTAACACCCAGTCAGTAATAAAGGGTAAAAGTCGTTGAAAATGATCAAAGTGATGACTGCCGCCAGGAAAAATTCCGATTTGGCAGCCCTGATAGTACGCAATTGCCTCATGCGCATCCAGCACTTCATCATCCATTTCCAGCAAAACTAACCGCTTTGCCTTATTCGTTAACGAATGATAATAGCACTTTCTTAAGGCTTCCAGATCATACTGCGTTAATTCGTAATCTTTGCCGGTTTGCGGGTTAGTATTGTCGCCTAAAAAACCAGCAATCAGCTGATGAGGTTTAATCGCTGGATTAATCATCACCGAGGCTAACTCTTTGCGCTCACAAAAAATATTGGCATAAAAACCACCAAGCGAGCTGCCCATTAACACAAGGGACGACCCTTTATGCTTCTCTACTAACTGATCGATAAGGATCAAGGCATCTTCAGGCAAGTCTGGTAAATCAGGGCTTATCACATTGATAGGCAGGCTATGTTGATTGACATAATTTTGTAATAGCTGCGATTTAAACGCTAAGCCTGAACTTTGAAAACCGTGCAGATAAATCAGAGTAATTTCAGGCATGCTTTACACAAACGTTAAAAAGAAGAAGGTCATTGACAACAAGCGTTGAGAGAAAAGATTAATAGCCATTGGCATTTTTATCAATGCCTAAATCCGCTATCGGTAATCGGTGAACCCGCGTTTCAAATTCACCATTATCAAAGAGTTTGAATGATCGATAACCCGGCATAGCGCTTTCATCTACTGCAAATTTTGGGCTATTGGGTAAAAATTGAAAACAGGTTGAGGGCGTTGAATACAAATCCAGGTGCTTATATTTAGCAATATGTTCCTGATGCACATGCCCATTCGCCAGCCATTTGATTTGTGGGTATGGCTCGAGTGCCTTTAATACAGCACCAGCATTATCCACATTAATGGTATCTATCCATTTTGAACCGACAGGCATCAAATGATGGTGTAAAAATGCGGCATGATAATTTTTCGGCGCTGCCTCAATGATGTGTTTAAACCGAGAGAGCTCCTGATCAGAAACATGGCCGTGTACCTTACCCACCACTTGTGAATTCAGCGCGGTAATCTGCCATTGCCCCAGGCATTTGTCTGTTAAACAATCCTTACCAAAGACATCAAGCATCAATTGACATTCATCATGATTACCCGGCATCCAGAGAGTTTCCACTCCTGCTGGCAAATAATCGTTAATACGCTGATAAGGCAATATGCTGTCTGTGTTGCTGATATCACCTGAGAAAACCATTAGGTCAATCGTTGGATGTTCAGACAAACATTGTGCCAACACCTGCTCAAAGGTTGATTCGGTATCCAACCCCAACAAACGCTCATCCTTTGAGGCTAATAAATGGCAATCGCTCAACTGAACCACAGTAAAGGACACAATACTTGCTCACAACTTCATCAATCGTTAAGCGAAGTACACTAAGGCCTAAGCGCCTAATCGCCAAGTTTTTTTATAAAAAATGGGCTTATTAACAAAAAAAATGTGACTATTCGCTCAAGGATTAAGGACATAAATCTCATCACTGGACAAGCCATTGTCGATACAATAAATCAACAAATCCTCCAGAAACCATTGATGCTGAAACTTCTCATCAGGTAAATACATGGTTTGATTCGGATAGCTCTGTGATGGCCAGATATTTTTATGCCCTTGAAAACTCACTACATCACAGGTTTTGGCATCATGATAAAGCCTTAACTCAAACGCAGAATTGAGCCACTCAATACCCTGATTGAAGTCCAATGTTAAAAAGGTTGTAAACTTTGCCTGCTGAGTCACCAGCAGTCGCAAATGGGTTTTCTGATGGAAGCGTCCACCATACCTTTGTCCAGTTTTTTCCCCTTTAGGCAAGAGTTTCATTAACCGAAAATAATTCATTTCACAATGCCTGTGATAAGTGACTAAATCTATTTTATATCTACCTTTTTTCATTAAAATTGAATACCATCGTGCTCACGACTTTCAAAGATCGTTGGAAATTGAAAACCACAGGATTTTTATTATGCGCCTTTTTGTTGTAGGTATGAGCCTTATCAGCTCGTTATCTTTAGGTGAAAATCTGTACCAGATCTATTCTGATGCAGTAAAAAATGATTATGTCATGCAAGCGGCTGGGGCTCAATTACGAGTAAACGAAGAAAACTACGCACAATCTCAGGCCCAATACTTACCTCAGGTTGGGCTGGATTCCAGTTATAGTAAAAAGAGAGATGAACAAAAACGGAGCGGAGTTAGCGTACCCGACACATCTGGCCTTGATCCAAACGATCCAATACAAAGGCTGGCCATCGAATTTGCTCAATCCCAAGCACCCCATTTAAGAACAGACACCAACCAATCACTGTGGAACGTAATTCTAACCCAAGAAGTCATCAACATGCCCTACTGGTATGGCATGCGAAGCACCAAGCACTTAACCCGGGCTGCGGAGTATGAATTTTTTAAAGCACAACAAGATTTAATTGTTAGGACGGTTGAGGCCTATTTAGGTGTTCTTCGCGCACAAAACAACTTATCTTCAAGCCTTGCTGCCGAAAAAGCCTACAAACAGCAACTGGATCAAACCACTCAACGCTTTAAAGTGGGCTTGGTTGCTCACACCGATGTTCAGGAAGCCCAAGCCGCTTATGACCTGGCTAAAGTTAAGCGCATCAGTGACCAAGGCGCGCTAGAGGTTTCTTTTGAGGCACTCACGGTATTAACCGGCAAACAATACAACGAAATTGATGGGCTTGCTAAAAACTTCCCCATCAAGATGCCAACACCTTCAGGTCGCGAAGAATGGGTCACCCTTGCCAATGAAAAAAATCCTGATTTAAATATCCAGCGAGAAACCGCCGAAGCAGCCAAGTTATCCGCTAAAAGTGTTGCCAGTACGCGCTATCCAACCATAAGCTTTAATGCCAATTACGGCAGAGGGCACACGGAAACAACAATTGATACAAATCTCCATAACAATGCAGTTGGTGTCACCATGCGAGTTCCACTTTTTACCAGCGGCAGCGTCAGCTCAAAAATCCGTCAGGAATACGCAAGACTGGATCTCGCTAAAGACAACCTTGGCGCAGTTGAGCGAACCGTCAACCAGCAAATTCGTTCCGCACATATTCAAACACAAACCAGAATTCATTCTGTTGAAGCCCAAAGGCAAGCGGTCATTTCATCAAAAAGTGCACTAGAGGCGGTGCAGGCAGGCTATGAATATGGCACAAGAAATATTCTGGATGTTCTACAGTCACAGCAAAGCCTTTATGCGGCCATGCGTGATTACGGGAATTCACGCTATGATTATATTTTAAGCATACTTCAGCTTAAACAAATAGGCGGCTCTCTTACTCCGGGGGACATATCCACGTTAAACGAATGGATTGTGTCATCCAACATCGTTCGCAAACCAAAAAACTAGTGCAGCGAACACTAAATCCCTTCCATATTTTAATATGCAATGATTAGCATCCTTCGACATGGCTCAGGATAAGCGGTGGCACGGGTTATAAGCCTCTATCCGCTCGCGCTGAGCTCGTCGAAGTGCGTTAAAACCTGGAGTG
>CAKMZU010000205.1 GCA_929200485.1 uncultured Gammaproteobacteria bacterium
AAACACAGGCTAACCAGTGCCAGAATTGAGGCAGGCAATGTCAGCATTGGTATGATAAGAAAGCGAGCAAAAGGGATTAAAGATACCGAATATTTTAAACTTAAAATCAGGCAATCATCCTTGCCTGAAGAACATTCAATTTTCTATTTTAACCAAAAAATTAGACACTAAAGCGGAGAAGAACCAAAATATTATATTACTGCTCACTCGCCTCATTCCTTGCCACAATCAAAGGAGTGCATTGAATTCTTATCGAAGGGATAGATGCACCAGGAGAAAGCCCCATCACCCATTGAACCGTATCAACTAAATCCTTTGTTTGAATAACTTCCTCTTCATCAAAAGGTAAATCATCGCGGGTCATATCTGTATTAACCAAACCTGGGCAAAGACAAGTCACCTTTACCTTGTCTTTTAACATTAAATGAAAAAGTGTTTCAGCGTAATGAACAATAGCCGCCTTGCTTGAGCCGTACGCACCACTATGGCCTTTGTGTATGTAAGCAGAATTAGACCCCATAATAAAAATATGACCACCGCCAGCTTCAGCCATTCGTTTACTGACAAGATTACAAATCGCAATGGTAGACAGGACATTTACCTGATAAACCTTCTGCCAGCTTAAGCTTGGGGTTTCCAACATATCTGGAACAGACACACCTGCACTGGCAAAAAATACATCCGGGACTGGCATCAGTGAAAATTGATTAGAACAAGCTTCATCAACCGCCGCAGGCTGATTATAATCCAGCGCGATTGTTTCAATGCGTGCATCAGGATGATACTGCTGGATGACATCAGAAAAGTCATTTAGCCTTTTTTCATTTTGAGCACAAAGCGTCAGGTTATAATTCAGCTTGGCAAAATGCTTCACCATGGCTGCACCAATTCCTCGACTCGCGCCAGTAATCAATGCGTGCTTCAAAGTCTTCTCCCACTTCTCAGTCATTGAAAAAATCTTATCATTTCATTTATCACTGATAAGCGAAGTAAGAAATAGTTCCCCAAAATAACAGAATCAGTAAGGTAGATTTCTTTGACAAATAAACGGAGATAATAACTACATATAATAACTACATAAAGGTGACACTGACTGAACGGGTAACGCAAATATCGCTTGCTTCATAATGACAAGCCTTCAGAATATAGTAAGATGGGCTGCTGATATTGATAATATCACCGGTCAGAGTTTCTGAAAAAGCTCCTTGAAAATCGCCTGAAGTAGTAAAAGAACAGCTTAGTAACATCTCATGGCTATAATTGCAGGTCAACGTAGAGTCCGAACAATAGTTTGAGTTAAGACTTCCATTGTTTGGCGAACAATCTTGCGGCCCAAAAATTTTAGGATCATCTGATACATCAAGAGAATCGTCTTTACTCAAATAAAGACTGGCAACATAACGGTTATCAGCTTGCTCGGTGGATACTTTCCATTGAATGTTGTGCTCACCTTCATTGCTGGTAGAGTCAACAACAATCCCGTCGTCTTTAATTGACAGTTTAAAAGATTCAATTTTTACTTTATGGGGCTGATGATTCAACCCACTATCTCCGCAGGCAAATAAAACAAGACATAAAAGAGCAACAAACGTCTTTCGCATTTTTCATCCTTAAAAAATTAAAGGCTATCTAACAGGAGGTGACTTAACGCCAAAAATTTTAAGGCTGTCAATAAATTCGCGTTAGATAGTATAAAAAATGCTATGAACCATCAACAATTTTGTTCAACTTTTCTGACAGCTTAGCGGCAAAGCTTAGTTTGTCATCAACCCCTTTCGCCTCTGCTGCCTCAGCTAATGAGCAATGATTTTCTAACGCATAATGAGCAATCGCTGATGCCGCATCATAACCTATATCAGGGGCCAACAAGGTCACCAAGGATAGATTATTAGATAGATTTTTCTCACTTTGTTGTGTATTTATGGTTAAACCCTGAATACAAAAATTTGAAAAACTCTCAATCGATTCGGTTAACAACTGAATACTTTCATAAAGGTTATAAAAGATCACAGGCCGATAAGTGTTTAATTGGCATTGACCCTGAGATGCCGCCATACTTACCGTTAAATCATTACCAAACACCTGCAGACAAACCATACTCAATGCTTCGCACTGTGTCGGGTTAACTTTTCCTGGCATAATTGAACTGCCTGGCTCATTAGCTGGCAGCTCCCACTCATTAAACCCACAGCGAGGCCCGCTACCCATTAAGCGAACATCATTAGCCAGTTTCAAAAGGCTTGCTGCCAATGTTTTTAAAAGCCCACTAATCAAACAAGTCGATTTTTCAGAAGAAACCGCTGCATATAAATCATCAGATGCGTTAAATGGTAAATCATAATGCTCCGCTAATAACTCGGCGACATCCTCACCAAAACCTGCTGGCGCATTCGCCCCTGAACCAATCGCTGTCCCCCCTATCGCTAGAGGGTAAAGGCATTCCAATCCCTGCGACATCTTACCCTTTATTTCTGTCAGATCATGAGCAAAAGCCGTTAAAGCAAACCCTGCACGCATAGGCAGCGCATCCATCAGGTGCGTTCTGCCAACACTAATCACTTCATTAAATATGCCAGCTTTAGATTTCAGGTTTTCAATCAGACCTTGCAAACCCGGTAATAGCTGGTAATAAATATTCGTTGAAATAGCCACATGAATGGCCGTAGGAAAGATGTCATTTGACGATTGCGAGCAATTCACATGATCATTGGGATGAACGGTCACATCAGAGCCCTCATCTTTAAGCTTTTGAGTCGCAAGCTGTGCAATAACCTCATTGACGTTCATATTGGTTTGTGTGCCTGAACCCGTTTGCCAGATATGCAACGGAAACTGATCATCATAGCGCCCAGATAACACCTGATCACAGGCATGAACAATGGCGTTCACGCGCTCTGAATCCATTACCCCCTTTTCCAGATTCACCTGTGCTGCCGCTTTTTTTATAAAGACCAGCGTTTGAATAAAATCCTTCGGGAAAATTTGATTTCCAATCGAAAAGTAGTGCAGAGATCGCTGAGTCTGTTGCCCCCATAGAGCCCCCTCATCAATAGATAAGGGTTTAAAAAAATCATCTGACACACGAGATTCAGTCATCAATCACTCCATCGCTCAGATAGGATTAAAGGTTTAACATAGCTCAATAAGTTACGGATGCAAACGCCTCATTTTTAATGTCGGTGACCAACAGATACCCCGGTGTATGTGTAATCGCTATCGGTAATTTTGCCGACATCAGTGCGATGTGAGATGTAATACCACAAGCCCAAAATAATGGAATCTCATTGTTATCGATAGAAAGAGGTTCGCCAAAATCCGGTCTGCTTAAATCATCAATACCCAAAGTCAACGGATCACCGACATGCAATGGCGCACCATTGACCTTTGGAAATTTTGCCGAAACATCAATCGCAGACTGAACATCCTTCGTTAAAACAGGCCGCATACTGACAATCAACTGTGCATCAAAAGGTGGCACAGGTTCACAGCGAATATGGGTTCGGTACATAGGTCCAAGCACTCCTTCACTGAGTCGTCTTATTTCAAGGCCAGCATCATAAAAGGCTTCTTCAAAGGAGTAAGCAGAACCGAGGGCAAAAGCAACAAAATCGTCACGCCACAGGTTTTGAATATCCGCCTGCTGCCGAACAAGCTTACCATATTCAAAAATCTGGTAGTTGACGATATCAAAGCGAAGATCAATATCACCCAGCTCTGGCATCTGGTACGAGCCAACAGCAGACCTTGCCACTAGCGGACAAGCCTTGGGATTCTGGTGACAAAACCGTGCAAAAGCATCAGCATAGGCTTCTGGCACTATCACTAAATTGCAATGAATAAAGCCGCGGGCCTGCCCTGATGTAAATGATCTATATTGACCCGCCCGGGTCATTTGCCTTAGTGTTTGAGGACAATTCAATTGATGCATAAACGGCTTCCAATTCTTCCAGGAGGCGTTGCTGACCTTGGTAAACTTCATGCGCTTTTTGCTCATTCACCATCAAAAATTGCACGGTATCCTGCGGCTTAAGCTGTGCAACCTGAGGCCAATCTGCCTGAATCACATGAGCAATACGCGGGTAACCACCTATCGTTTGCGCATCCATTCCTGCAATGATTGGCAAACCTGAAGGTGGAAGCTGGATATTCCCCGCCATTAAGCCTGTTGATATGAGTTGATAGCCTTCCTTAGAGGCATCCTCTTTTAAAGACTTTTCAGTATGCTCTGTTTTTTCAATGGCTTTATTTATAAACAATGGGGCACCGGCTAAGCGAATACCCATACGGTTTGACAACGGAGAAACGGTAAAAGTTCTGAGGGTAAATTCAGATAAAACATTCTGAGGGAAATGGACAGTTTCAACACAAGGGACACACCGTAACAAATAATGCCCCGTCAGGCCTGGCAGGCACTTTTCTGGCAATGCACGGAATTCAACCTGTTTAGTGTTTATAAGATTGATTCTATCGTTTGCCTGCAACGCGCGCCCCTTAAAGCCACCAAAGCCTGCTAAAAGATGCGTACCAAAGCCACCTAAAACCTTGGGTATATCCCAATCAGCAGAGACGGACAAATACGCCCTGACCCCTTTATGACAACGCCCAAAAACCAGCTTATCACCTGGCTTAACATCAAAATTTTCATTCATTGATTGCGGATTGCCGTTCAACGTTAAATCAAATTGTGCGCCAGTCACTGCAACCGTCAACGCTTCTTCAAAGCAAATCGACGGTCCTGTCATGGTAATTTCAAGTAACGGGTGATATTTCTTACAGCCAACGAGCCAATTGGCAAAAAACGCACAGAGGGTATCCATAACACCACCTCTGGAAATCCCCTTATCCATCAACCCAAAACGACCCAGATCTTGAATACTGGTTTGTAATCCTGCCTCTTCAATTAACATGGTTTTTCTGTCACTCGGTTTTTCTGCTTTCGTTGATTGAAGTCCTCCAGGCTAATAGGTATAAAACGAATGGTATCCAATGGCTTTACTGCAAAAGGTTGCTCAGCGTCTGGATTGAAAAACTGCATAGGTGTTTGACCGAGGATATGCCATCCTGCAGGGCTCGCAACCGGATAAACACCCGTCTGTGAACCGCCAATACCTACACTCCCCGCTGGCACTTGCGTGACAGGCGTCAATTTTCTTGGGCAATGCAAGGTTTCATCAAGACCACCAAGGTACAGAAAGCCCGGCAAAAATCCTAACATATGCACCAAATACTCAGGATGCGAATGCCGCTTTATGACCTCATCAACGCTAAGATTAACTCGATCAGCAAAGGATAATAGATCAATCCCCAAGCTCTTATGATAGCAAACAGGCACGTCAATACATTTGGTTTCTTTCAGGCCTTTGGATTCAAAATCAGAAATCAACCGTCTCATCTCATCAAGACATTGCGATTTATCTAATGAATAACTCAGTACAGTTAAACTGTTGTATGCAGGGATTGTTTCGATAGTGCCCACTGGCCAAATAGCACGAAAGCTGTCTGCCAGGCCAATGATATATTGTGATAATGCCGCACTCACAGGCTCATCAAAAATAACGGTAAAACCGATTTCAGAATTTGGTTCAATACGATACGGGTATTGAGTCATTAACCCATCATCTCTTTTCTTTGCAAGTTTTCATATAACGCTTTCATTATCAGCAAGGCATTTTTATTATCGCCATGTAAGCATAATGTCTCGATGGCAATGTTCAGTCGCTGACCAGTATCGGTTTGAATGGGCTGATGGGTTAACAAATGGGTAGCCTGCTCAACCACCGCTGTAACGTCATGAATGACACTGCCCTTTTGTGCTCTAGATACGAGAAAACCTTGATCATCGTAACGACGATCCATAAACCCTTCTTTTAAAAATCTTTCTTTAAAAAATTTAGCTGAGACGTTTTCTGCTACTTTTTCTAACGCACCACCTGAGAGTCCCACCAATGATAACATCGGGTAGTAATCCATCATCATCTCAATAAGCCATTGCGCCTTCACAGAGTCTTTTTCAATATCATTATAAAGTGCACCGTGGCATTTTATATGAGACAACTTAGCATTTTGCTTATCGGCAACCGCTAATAACGTGTCAATTTGACTACGAAGGGAATCAATCAGTAACTCTTTACTCAAGCCAAGGGCTTTACGACCAAAGTTATCAGGATCCGGGTATCCTGGATGCGCACCGATGAATAGTTGATGCTCGCAAGCATTTTCAATAGACAGCCGCATGGTCAATTCATTGCCCGCATGGCCGCCGCAGGCAATATTCACCCGTTGAATATAAGGCATTAAGGCTGCGTCTTTTTTGCAATCGCGTGATGTTTCACCTTCGCCTAAATCACAATTGATGTCGATCATAGTGATTAAAAACCGTTTGATAAAAAAGAGGGTTCAAACGATTGTAGCACGTAAGGCCAGCGTGGCTAACAACACTTCTTCTTTGAGCAACATACTCCAATGACTTTCTTATATTCAATTGTTAGCAGATCCTATAGGGCACCTCTAAAAATTGCTTTTGGCTTCTGTCAAAAAAGCTATTGACCTTGT
>CAKMZU010000206.1:0-1321 GCA_929200485.1 uncultured Gammaproteobacteria bacterium
GAAGCAATATCTTAAAATATTAAATTATTGTCTCGACAATGGGGTCCACTTTACACAACGATAATACAATGAAAATAAAAATCAGTTGTCTTTAGCAGTTCAAGCACCTTCGTGTATCATGTCTATATATCAACAATCGTACAAGCGCTTTCATTTGGAAGATAACCAACTCCATCAAATGCAAACCTTAAAGAACTGTTTCCATAACCTTCTAAAGGTTCAATCTCAATGCCATAATTATCCAAGTTGCTATCATTTAAAGCTTTTTGCATTTCGTTGCCAGCAAACGTTAGAACCGATAATACTTCTTCATCAGAAATATTATCGAAGCTTATATTCCTAACAGTATTGTTTTCCATGACCGATTTTAAAATCAAATTAGCCATAGACCGAAAAGGAGCCATATCAATGGGTTTTTCACCTCTTATCCAACCACAATCATTTATTTTGTATTTAAATTCCTCACCCAACTCTATAAATCTAGATATAAAGGTTTGATTACATTTCCAAATATTATATTTTTGTTCTATCGTTTTCTGCTTTTCTTTGAGTAATTCTTTACTTCCTCCTTCTTCTTTTGCCGCTTCAATATCACTTATATAGTCCCCATAACACTTAGATTCTTTTCCGATATAAACATCATCTTGTCTTTTTATTTCAACTTTCATAATCTGCTTATCAGCTTCATATGGAAAAATGGAAAGTAAAACCTGAAAATCCAGATACATTTTTTTATGTTCTTCTGATACTCCTGCTATCGAACATTGTGCAGTAAAAATATTCACGCATAAATAAAGCCCAATACAAATTCTATAAAAACCAGAAAATAATTTTAATGAAACAGTCATTAAAAACACCCCTTACAGTAAAATAGAAAATAACAGGAAATTACAAACCAAGTAATTATCGCAAAAAAATAAACCATGAAGCATAATTAATAGAGAGGATAAACAATAGTAAGTTTCAAAAAAACTTATTTCAAATAAGAAAAAAAAGAATAACCATCAAATAGCCGAAAACGCCAGGTGCGATATATCAACTTTATTTTAACTTAGAAAATACAAAACAACTATAATGGCTCATAGGTAGAACATTAAGTACTTTCTTTAGGTCGCAGAGCCATAACAGACCTACCTTTTTTGGTGTCTCGCTTGGTATGAGATCGGCCCGCATTTCGCCCAAAGAAGGTGATTAAATCGCATGCATACCCCTGAACCTCAGCCATATTGTTTTTTATCATGGCTACCATCATCTGAATAAACCTACCCGAGCAGCACATGGCGACCTTACGTGTTGAAATCACTTTTGAAAAAATGGCTTT
>CAKMZU010000206.1:1331-3282 GCA_929200485.1 uncultured Gammaproteobacteria bacterium
TACTACTTGCTAAAAATCGCTTCAAAATAGACGCTGCCAATGACAGCCAGATCAACCCCTCAGCTAAATTCGGATTTCCAGTATTAAACCGATGCAAGTTAGCATAAGATTTCCATTCTTTAAAAAGCAGCTCAATTTGCCAGTGTAAACTGTATATTTCTCTGACTTCACCAAGAGTGAATCCTTCGCGAGGTAAATTAGCAATCAACCATGTATAACATTTTTCATCGGCGTTCCAAAATGCTATCAGTCTGGCTTTAATACGATGATCTTTGCTGACCTTCCAGTGAACCATAAGCTCTACACGTTGACGTTTTAGCAGTTTTTTTCTATATCCTTCAGTGATTTCCCTCTGACATGCTTTAAGGGTTTGCCATCTTCGCGCCATGCCTCATCAACGACTGGATTAATATCATTCTTACAGCGTGCTACATAACTGCCTTGGTGGCTGTCAACTTGCTCAAACCCGTTTAAATCAAAGTACCCTCTATCAAATGGCTACAGCACTTTAGTTGCAATATCAAGGGTTTGCCAGCTCTGAAATTGTAAACTTCGACCTGCATGGATTGTTAAATTATTGCAGGATTGATAAGTATCTTCAGACTATGATTCCTTGATTGCATGAATCTTTTGAAGAAGAAGAAGACAGTCATAAAGAGCCCATCTTCCAAGGAGATGATACACCCCAAAATACACCTTTTTCTTTTCTTTGATGAAGGCATACACCAAGGTGCTTAAAACAATATTAATACAATGAAGATTATCCAAGCTCCCTTAGCGAAGTTTTCAGAATTTTACCTGATGCATTCATCGGCATAGCATCAAGAAATACGACCGAACGAGGTATTTTATAATTAGCCAAATGCTGCTTGGCAAAACCAATCACATCCGACTCAGTTAAACCTGAGTCGGCTTGTTTGACACAAAACACTTTCCCTACCTCACCCATACGCTCATCCGGCACACCAATAACTGCAAGCTGGATAATACCTTCCATTGCGGATAAGGCATTTTCAATTTCCGCAGGATAGACATTAAAACCGCCTGAAATATACATATCTTTCATTCGATCAGTAATATCGATATAGCCATTTTCATCCATGACGCCAATATCACCGGTTTTTAACCAGCCATCATCGGTAATGGTTTCTCTGGTCGCCTGCTCGTTCTCAAAATAACCCTGCATCACGTTATAACCACGTACCCAAATTTCACCCGGCGTCCCTCTTGGAACTTCATCACCTTGCGCATCCACACATTTAATTTCAATGCCATCCATTGCTCGGCCAGAAGAGCCCGAAATCACTTCAGCCGGATCATCTGGTCGACAAATTGAGACAAAGCCACAGGTTTCAGTCAAGCCATAAGCTGTCACCACCGATTCAAAATTCAGCTCGTTACGCATACGATCAATCAGAGAAACTGGAACAGGGGCCGCACCTGTGACTGCTAGACGCAGGCTGGATAAGTCGTATTTTTCGCGATCAGGATGCGCAAGGATTGACTGATAAATCGTTGGCGGCCCTGGCAACATAGAAATTTTGTCATCTTGAATTTGTTTTAATACAGCATCCAAATCGAAGGTCAGCACAGGGTAAATGGTAGCGCCTTTAATCAAAGCGGCTAACCAACCCGCCTTGTAGCCAAAACTATGAAAGAATGGGTTAATAATAAGATAGTTATCGCTTTCATTAAGCCCATTAATATCAGCCCATGCTGTCACGGTACGGATATTTTGCTCATGTGCACACATCACGCCCTTTGGCTTACCGGTTGTACCCGAAGTAAAGAGCATATCCATAGTATCAGTAGCTGTTACTTCAGACATTTTATCTTTAAGCAACGCATCAGAAACATCGGCTCCAAGCGCGAGAAAATTCTGCCAGCTTAACACCCCTTCTTTTTCACCCTTAAAAGAGACTTTCTTTCTAACACCAGATAGGTCTTGACC
>CAKMZU010000206.1:3292-6519 GCA_929200485.1 uncultured Gammaproteobacteria bacterium
ACCTTCGAGCATATCAAAGAATTTTATCGTGGTTTCAGGCCCGGTTTTAAACTCAGCAACAGAAAGCACAACTTTCGACTGGCTGCGATTGATAATATCAGCAGCTTCAGAACCCTTCATACGCGTATTCAACGGGACCAGCACACAACCAATCACTTCAAGACCTAGCGCTGCCACAATCCACTCACTGATGTTCGGTGCCCAGATCGCTGCTTTATCACCTTTATTAAGCCCAAGCTGGATAAAAGATTTGGCGGCTTTTTGCACCTCTTGCGACAAATCAAGGTAACTTAGCGATAAATCCCCTTCCTGAATTGCCACTTTATCTTTAAAACGACCCACCAGAGATTCAAGTAAACTTGGAACAGTTAAAAAATCACTCGACGCCGCCATAATCATCCTTTCAGGGTTAAATCTGATTTGTTATTAGAATATTTCGATAAAAAGGGTCGCTAGTGTAAAAACCTCTTAACGAAACTTCAAGTCAGATTGACGCCTACCCATCAATAAAGTTGGATTCTTTATCGGATTTCACTTTCAACCCCCTTCACATTGACTGCAAGTTCTACTAAGATAGAACGCTCTTATAACTTCACCCCATCTGCAGTACAGAGGCCATGAAAGACACTGACGATTTAAGAATTACTGCTTTGAAAGAACTCATATCACCAAAATCCTTACTCGATGACATAAAAATTTCTGAGAAGGCTGCGAATCTAGTGGATGAGACTCGGCAACATATTCATAACTTGCTTTACGACAACGATGATCGCCTACTGGTAATTGTCGGCCCCTGCTCTATTCATGACACAGAGGCGGCGATGGATTATGCGCAACGTTTAATGGCACTTAGAGAACAGTATAAGGAAGACCTGCTCATCGTCATGCGCGTTTATTTTGAAAAACCCAGAACCACTGTTGGCTGGAAAGGCTTAATCAATGATCCAGACCTTGATGGCAGCTTTGATATCACTAAAGGGCTTCATCTTGCTCGTCAACTCTTACTAGATGTGAATGAACTCGGTATGCCAGCAGGTACTGAGTTTTTAGATCTTATCAGCCCCCAGTATATTGGCGATCTTGTCTCTTGGGGTGCCATTGGAGCTAGAACGACCGAAAGTCAAAGCCATAGAGAATTGGCCTCAGGACTCTCGTGCCCAGTGGGCTTTAAAAATGCCACCAATGGTGAAATTCAGGTCGCCGTTGATGCCATCAATGCCGCAAACAAACCCCACCACTTTTTATCCGTCACCAAAGAAGGCTATTCAGCCATTTTCTCCACCAGTGGTAATGAGGATTGTCATGTGATTTTACGCGGTGGCAAGCACCCAAACTATGATATGTTTGCCGTTGAAGATACCTCAAAGGCCTTGATCAAGAATGAGGTAAAAAACAAAATCATGATTGATGCAAGCCATGCCAATAGCCGAAAACGCCCCGAACGCCAGATCGATGTTATTGACGATATCGCCAGACAAATCAGCAAAGGCAACCAGGCCATTTTCGGTGTAATGATAGAAAGCCATATCAAAGCTGGCCGACAGGATTTCAAGGAAAAAAGTGCGCTAGTATACGGACAAAGCATTACTGATTCCTGCATTGGTTTTGACAGTACAATTGAAGGTATTGAAACGCTAGCAAAAGCCGTTAAATTGCGCCGAACATTACAGTAAATTGCTTTTTGCTGATTCTTTTGTATTTTTCTTTAAAGTGCTAGCACAAAGTGATTATTTGAAATGCCTTTAAAGAAACTACAAGACACCGCTTATCGATTGATAGATGATAACGCCCAAGTTTCACTCTATCACCCAGCTGACGTTGAAGCCGCCTGTAAAACATTGATTATCTTTTGTCGCGCAGAAATCAATAGCGATGATCGAGGTGAGCCTATTCCTCTCGCTGCTGACATGCCAGAGTTTTCATACCTTGCACCTGAGGGTTATGAACTCTTTGCCGTGAAAGGGCATTTCTCTGATTACCAGCTCAGTGAAAAATTTGACCCTTGCAAACCCTTGGGGGCATATAATGATCACCTAATATTCCCAGCATCAACTGAGATATTTAATACCGAAGGTGAGCATCCTTCTTTATTAACCATTCATAAAGATTTCGACATCTTGATTCTTAAACAATCTCTCCAACTCTCTACTTTTTTACAGACAACAGAAGCCCTTAAGGACTACCAGCAATTATTACTTCATTGCTCAAGATGCCTGCAAGGGAAATTAAACATTAAATATTTTCTCCCTGTGGAGCAGCATGCGCATATTCTGGCGCAAAACAAACCGCTGGACTGGCAGTCTTTTTAACACTTGCTGCCGCCAAAAAGGGAAATAATTTTACAGCGTATCACCTTAAAATTGGAACTAAACCATCATCTACCTATCTGACTTTTTTAACTATTAATTGACATTAAACTTATTTTCTATGAAATACAGTAGATTAATTTTAACTGTACTGTTTTCATCTTTTCTCTCCGACATCTCAGATGCAGGGCTTTTAAGTTGTTTCAAAAGAAACGGCTATATAAAAACAACCAAGGAGAGAAAACTTGATGTGAATTGTCCTTACGTTTCCAGAGATAGAGGATTACCAGAACTTTTACATATATTTAAAGGTTTTCCGTATTTCTATTCATCTTTAACCAAAGAAAGGGAAAGAAATTGCCAAGTTTTAAACTCTGGCGCCGGCCATTGCATGTTTGAAAGACAAATATACGGTAGTCTTGACCATTCCAACAAAGGTGAAAACATTAATAAATATTACACAACAAAATGTATTACCCCCATCACCCCTCCTTGCATATCCGACTATGCTGAGCACGACCAGGAAACAATAGATCAAGCAAACAGCATTAAAGGTAACAAAACCAACATTAAGATCACATCTTTAGATCATTCTATACCAACGGACTTCATCCCTCATGAAAACCACTCGATAATCAGTGGTGTATATTTTGAACAAGTAACCAATAAAAAAATTCTAAAAAAGGCAGGTAAGTTTGATGTGATAATTGATTGCTTTGGCTGCTTCAACTATGCCAACGATAACAATCACAGAATAGAAATTCTAAAAAGGTATATAGACTTAGCACAAAATAACGGAGAAATATATCTTTACGGTTCCAAAGAAGCACTCCAAGGTTTTTTACCAGATAAAAATAATATTAAAGAAATAATTGGAGAAGTGGAAGATAACAGTTACTTACCTTTCAACCGAAGCTATAT
>CAKMZU010000207.1:0-4888 GCA_929200485.1 uncultured Gammaproteobacteria bacterium
GTAGGGTCAATACCGTTAAAGTGAGTTAAATCGAGAGCAGTAATTTTTTTATGACCCTTATGATACATAAGGTTATTAAAACGGTTTGAGGCATTATCAGTCTCTCTAACCCATGCATTCATCGTCATAATTCTTTCTAAATCATCTTTGCCTTCAATAATCTGTTCTGCAAATGTAAACTCTTTAGCATCAATCTCAATCGCAGGTTTGGGGCTTAGAGGGGCAAGTTGGCTATCGTAAACTGATTTGACGGCATAATCATTTGTGGTTCCGATTGTCTTTTTTTGTTGTTCGGTCAGCTTAAAATAATTGACATCAAGGGCTGATATGCCGGCTAGTTGATATAGTTTACTGCCGAAAACCTCTGCCAAAACAGTTGATTTATCTGCTGTTTTTATAAACCATGCATTGCCTTTTTCATCTTGATACCTGAGGCCGCCGTGTGTTCCACCTAAACTGCCCTTGACTGGCGTTAATTTATCTGTGAATTCTGTGTCAAGTGTTTCAGGAGCCAGGAGTACATCTTTGGATCGAACTGGCGATTTATCAGCTACTTGGAATTGAGCTTTTGCTTCTTGGAATTGAACTTTTGCTTCATCAAATTGAAGCGTTTTGTTTTTGATTTGCACAGGCTCATCAGCTTCCTCAAGTACCTGACTCTGTTTTAGTTGTATCTCAGTTTCAAGTTCCTGAATTAGCGCAGTCCGTTGTGGTTGCTGGTTGGTATCAGTAAGTTGTAGAGGTGGTTTGGGATCGGAAGCTTCCGGAGTAGTAGTCTTATCAGTCGAATTTATATTTTTCTTGTCTGATTCGTTAATAACTCCAACAATAAACCCTGCTAACATCACTGCACCAGCAACACCCACTACAGCACCTACAATCACGGTTTGGTTAGAGCCCGATTTTTCTTCGTCTTTAAGAGAAAAACGGTCTTCTGATAATGTTAAGTCGTTTGTTGATTTATTTATATCAGAACTCGATGCTTCTTCTTCGCCTTTCAGCGTTACGTTATTAGTCTTATCCTTTTTTTGATACGCTAATCTAATCGACTGGGTAATAAAATCTCCTCTTGATTCATATCCTTCAATGGTGACTTCGTTACAATATCGGTCATCAAGGCTATCATCTATATATGATTTCAATTCGTTAAATGTCTTGAAATTGAGACTTTCTGTTTCCGTTGTGTTGATTAACATCAGATTAAAATTTTTCGCTTCAGCGACAGCAATATCATATATTTGAAGGTTCGCAGGTTGGCCGCTTGCGATATCTGTGACGCTGACAACTGTCTGGGCATCTAATGCACCTATCCTAATGACATTGTCATTGTCATTGTCATTGTCATTGTCATTGTCATTGTCAAATGGTGTTACCTGGCTTTGTTCGCTTAATAAAATGGTAATGCGGGTGTTGCTTTTCTGTTCAGGATTTTCAAGATTTTTATCGCTGGTTTCATCTGAAAAAATTTCGAAATATGTCTCACCATTTTCTACTATGAAAAAACCGGGTGCTAAAATTTGATCACCTGTTGAGTAGCGGTTTATATCACCTCTGATTTTGATCGCGTATGGGTAAAATGCATTTGCCAGCATTCCATCGATTCGGTCTAGTGCAATGGTTTTTATCCCATCTTCTGATTCAATCACTCTGCCAGAAACCAGTGAATTGATCAGTGTGAGTTCGTGGGCTGTATTTTCTTCCGATACAACAAATTTAAGTTGTTGGCCGGCAGGCAGGAGTTGTAAATTAATATCATCTTCCTCCCTTGATGGTAGCTCAATACTCTCAATGAAAGTGATCTTGCCCTGTGGCGATACTTTATGCCCCATAAATACCAGTCCGTTCGCTGAAAGCCGCAGATGGCCGTGGTATTCATCCATCGATCGATAGTTTGCGCTGGAAATGGCAGGTTCAGATTCATCGGAGTGAGTAACGCTCAGGGCAATGATGTCACCGGAATGGAGTGCGTCTGCTTTGAGTTCATCCAGATAAAGGCCATTAAAAAACCATTCCGTATTGCTGATATCGAAATGGTGTTTTCCTACTTCAACAAATACCTTATCTTCGGATGATGATGCTAAAGCACCGTAAACTATCTGAATGTCGGAAGGTGTGTGCATAATCTCTGGTGAGACTTTCACAGGGGTTTGGATCTTATCGAGTGAATTTATTAACTCTTTGTGTGATATGGATAGATTTAAAAACGAGAGATTATCTTGTTCAATAACTAATGCTTCTTTCAGCTCAACCGTCACGTTGAGACGACTGTTGCTTTCATTCAGAGGCTTGCCTTCCGGCGTTAGCCATTGATGTTCAAAAAATCCGACAGGTGATACTTCCTCTTGTGCATTTATTCCAAAAGTACGCGCTTTTATGGCGCTCAAATCAAACACCAAGGTTAGTTTTTGATATTCACCTGTTACCACGTCAATATTTCCAAGAAATTGCGATTTCTCAAAGGCAATATCAACCTGTGTTTCGACCTTGGTGCTAATTTTCTGGTTGGCGCTATTGGTAAAAATTATCTCTGAAACAGGGATAGTAAAGGTTGCAAAAGCGGATCGATGGCCTGCCACGCTGATCGCTACTTGACCTGACTTGGGTGACGTGTCGTTATTGTGGCCGCTGCAAGCAAATAGTAATACAGTTAACAAAATAAATATTGCTTCTCGGCACATAAATCTTCCTTGACTTGGTTACTTTAGTAAGATTAGCAAGTCAAATTGGGTTTGTTAAAAATAAATAAAGAAAGAAGGAAAGCGTATAAAACTTACGTTAATTAAGATTCAAGTGTTCGCAGCGATGATTGCACACTTGTTATTGAAGCTCGCTCAACTATCTACATACTGTGAAATATCGCTACAGCAGATTACTCGAAGGGTGTGCCTTAACCTCACAAATCACTGTTTGTTATTGGTGTTATTTAACGATCCATCTGAGAGAAGTAAAGTCAATACACGCCAGTTTCAAGAGGATTTGGCGTTAGGTTTTGTTTGACCGGACAGCAGTGATTTCTTTTGAGTTGTTTTTCAATGGCGTATTGCTCATTGTTATCTCTGTCCATTACATAAATTATTAGCGGTTTAGCAGACGATCATCTTTTAGACAGCTATGTATCGCCTAGAAAAAATATAGTCCATGCCCAGATCAAGCTCCGGCATTTGTAATTGGCCTGAGTTGCGCGTAAGAAAAGCAAATCCTTTAAGCGATACCCAAACACTACATTTACCTTGAAAACACATTGGTTTGATTGTTTTTTTTGAGCAATTATTGGCTTGATTTTAACTGAATTGTTTGAAGTTTATTCAGGATTCCTTATACGCAACTCAGGTTAATTGGAGGAATGATCTATTCATTAATGGCTGAACTAGATACCAGCGACACAGATGAAATGACCTTGGATCACCAGATACATTCTATGTTGGCACGATGAAAGGTGTAGGCCGCATCCATCAGGGCAGGGAGAGTGTTAACTGCCGTTGGTGATCTGGGTAATACCTTCCTGGATTTTTAATTTAGCATATTGATCATTGTTATCTATATATTTTAAGGCTGACTTCATATCCTTCCAGCCGACATATTCCATTAGTGCCTTAAGATCCCAATTATTTTGATTGGCCCAGGTGGCAAAGCCTCTGCGAAATGAATGACTGCTAAATTCGTTCGCATTTTGCTGGCCTGTTTGCTCAAATACACGGCGGATGATTTTAGATACGCTAGCCGATTTTATCGGCTGATCCGAAACATTCCCCCAGCGATCGATTTTTCTAAAAACCGCCCCGGATTTTAATTGTGAGACTGATAACCAATCAAGAAAAGCATCAACAGGGCACAGATTCGTTAATGCAGGCAGCTTAAGATGCCGCCCTGTATTAAATCGATCGGTTTTACTTGAAGGTATAAATAAATCCATTCCCTCGTTTGGATAAACCGTCACGTGTTCAATTTTGATGCTGCTTAATTCATCACTTCGAAAACCTCGCCAAAAGGCGATAAGTAATAGCGCTTTATCCCTTGTAAGTTGGAGTAGGGGTTTCGGGTTGTTTTGAGTGGTTGCCAATAACAATTGCTCATCAATTGCATCAATAACTTTTTGTAACTGATGAACTTGAATCGGCTGTGCCTGTTTTGGGGTGTACGGATAAAGTTGATTAATCCCACGCATCACTTTTTTCACCAACGGATTTTTTGTGGGATCAGGGAAACCTTGGTCAATATGCCATTGGGCGATACCGGATAATCTATTTCTCAAGGTAGCTGAGGATAAGGTTTCAGCATGATCAGCTAGATATCTTGCAACTGATTCAGCTGTAGCGGGTAAGAAGCCGCCCCAGTTGTCTTCAAAATGCTCAACAGCAGATCGATAACTTTTGCGTGTGTTTTCACGTGTCGCTGCTTTTATGAGCGTATCAATCTTAGCCATGGCTGTATGCCTGAATCATACTGTAATTTTGCATTATATACTAAAAATACGTCTTAAGGACGAATAACACTATATTATTGCTATTGAATAATGTTGTAAAATTTATAATATTTATATTAAATTTAGAATGTAATACATGGTATGTAACTAAGTACGTAATTTACTCGAGTAAAATTCATGGCTAGAAGCGGAATAAACAAAACCCTTGTCATTAAGGCTCGTGAAGCAGTAATTGCCAAGGGAGAGAATCCATCAATTGATAGAGTTAGAGTTGAGCTTGGTAACACTGGATCAAAAGCCACAATACATCGATATTTAAAAGAAATAGAACAAGAGCAGGGTGCATATTTTGGTAACGACGTTATCCTTAGCAACCAACTAAACGATCTGGTTGCAAAGCTGGCATCCCAGCTAAAAGAGGAAGCTGAGGCGATTGTTTCAAAAAAATCCGAAAGTTATGAGCAA
>CAKMZU010000207.1:4898-6500 GCA_929200485.1 uncultured Gammaproteobacteria bacterium
CGCGTTAAAAATTAACAGTCTCGAGCAAGAAGTGGCAGGTTTTCAGCAATTGCTGAATGAAAAAAGTGAACATATTCAGTCCCTCGAAAACAAGCACAAACACTTTAGAGATTCATTAGCACACTATAGAGAATCAGTTACAACTCAACGTGAAGCCGATCAACGAAAGCACGATGAGCAAATTCAACAACTTCAAATGGAAAACCGGCAAGTCAGTCAAACAATTTCAATAAAGCAGACGGAAATTACCAGCCTCAATAGAGATAATGCTCGATTGGTTTCGGAAGTTGCAGCGCTCGAAAAAGCGAATAGAGCGAGCGATAAGCGCTATGAAGATCTGCATGTAAAGTACAATAATGCCATTGAGGATTTACAGTCAGAAGGCCAACAAAATGAAAAAAATACATTGATGACAAAATCTCTTGAGAAAAAGCTGTCAGATACTCAGAAAAACTTCATAACAGCTGAGTCAGCGCTTACGACAATGCAAATGGAAAACGATGAGCTCAGATCGTCAATAATGAAAATGGAAGTAGAGATTGATATTAAAAATCAGCTACTCGACAAGCATCTAAACGTTGGTATGTCAGTGCAAGAGTAATGATTCCTCAATTAATGATATTGACGTTCCAGTGATGAACAAATACCTTGTCTGTGATATTTTGTCATTCAATAGATAGATCTTAAGAGTGAGGCTTGGCCTATGATAATTCACATCGATATGGATGATACACTATGCCGTTACACCGAAAAATACCAGGCAGACCTGAAAGCCAACCCTCAACGAAAATTTCCACAAAGTCGTGTGGGATTCTTCACTGAGCTTGAGCCTTTAGATGGCGCTATTGAGTCTGTCGAAAAGCTTAAAACACTCAATCATGAGATTTATTTTTTAACGGCGCCTTCTTATAAAAATCCTCATTGCTACATGGAAAAAAGGCTATGGATAGAGAAGTATTTTGGATTGGAAGCCTGTAAAAACTTAATTATTGCTCGAAACAAAGGGCTCGTGACGGGTGATTATCTGATTGATGATATGACAGAAGGTCGAATGCAGGAAAACTTTTCAGGTGAATTGATTCATTTGGGCAGCGAACGTTTTCCGAGCTGGGCTGATGTCGTTGAATACTTCTCACAGCAGACCTTATGATGCGGTTTGCCAACTTCATTTAGTCAGCGCATAAATGCGTAAATTCAAATAAGTTGCCCTTAAAAATTTTTGAAGCTGCCTTAATCTCAATATGCAATGAGAAATTCAGGCCACCGTATGAAAAGTTTCCGTCTTATCTTGGATTTGCTATTGAAATATGCAAGAGAATAACTTATCCAAAATTTAGCTTATCAAAGCAATTTGTATTCTGTGTTTCCAACTAAACTTTTTTGTATGAAAAGTTTCCATCAATACCTGAAAGTTTCCGCTTATACTTGGAAAAAGTTTCCAAGTATTCTTGGTCATACACATCATACATCTGGGTTGTCAGAAATAATAATCAAGGATTCGTATAATATATATTATGTTAAATTACATATTCATTTCAACTCAAATAAATTTGAGGAATCTCATCGCTCCTTTTTTTAAGAACGCTTCCGTCCTGGAGATTC
>CAKMZU010000208.1:0-754 GCA_929200485.1 uncultured Gammaproteobacteria bacterium
GCGGTACAGGTTTCTATTTCAAATCAGATCGCACTGATGCCGCTGATTATTTCTTATCTAACTGTAAGAAAATTAAAAAACAAAACTTGCCTGTATATGACTGGGAATTCTATTGGGGTTCACTTGATGAAGCATAGAATATATTGTACCTTGAATTTAACAAGCGTGTGAAATGAAGTGCAAAAAATCAGTTATATATTTATATTCAGGAATATTGCTAATAGTGCCAGGGATATTATTTATTCTCTTGGAGAACTTCTATTATCAATATGTCGATACGAATGGATTGCTTCATGAAAGTTTGTTCCTGCCCTTGGGTGCATTAAGTTTACTCCTTGGTTCTTTAGTCATTTTTTTCTCGATTTTATTAGAAATTAGAAAAACAAAAAAATAGAATGTGTCATACACAGATAATATATGTTGTTGCTAACATATAACATTCTGGTTCACTGCTGTCCCATATTTCAAAGCAAGCATCCTTGTCTTGCTTCATAGTGATCGCGCTTTTTGTCAGGTGGATCAAATAGCTCAGTTAAGGATCGTTTTTCAAACCAGTTAAGGCTAAGTATCCTAAGAATTTCCATGGGTGACTTCTTCAGATCATTCAAAAATTTAAAGTAAGCAATAAGCAGATAAACACACATAACAATCCATATTTACGTCATAACAGCATTCTGACTTGTGCCAATGAAGGTTTTAATTTTTAGGTTTTGTTTTATCCATTTAAAAAATAATTCGATTTACCACCGATATT
>CAKMZU010000208.1:764-1604 GCA_929200485.1 uncultured Gammaproteobacteria bacterium
ATATTTATAGATGTCAGCAATAGTCTGAGCAGCGAGTCGAATATTGGTTTGTAAGGGGGTAGTATCTTTTTCCGGTGATAGGGTCTTTATAACCAATGCGCCTTAGCTTGCCTTGATAAACCAGTCCTTTCTTGCTTGTCAGTTCTTGAGTTTCGTAGACGTTTCCCACAACAATTAAATTAGCTGCGGTGTCTGCATGAAGATCAAAGTTGTTTAGGAAATCGACTTCGCAAATCTATTTTCCTAAAGCGTCGGCCATAGTTACCTATACTCTTCACCAGGCAAACGCATGAGCTCAAGATTTTATTCTGATTCACCTACCTGCCTGCCTGTCTTTACGGTAATAGCTCGGCCTTGGTAAGTTAAGCATCTCACATTGCCTGCTAACGCTTGGCTTTTTATGAATATGGGGGACACTATACTTTGTGTATCGGGGTTAACAGACTTAAATTACCAAGATGGAATAATGCCTAAGACTCTTTCAAATCATTGCCCATTCACATCCTTGAAAGAAACATACTTTTACAATTCGAATAATTTAATGAACTTTATTATTTGAATTTGATCATTTATTATAAATGATCAGAAATTTCTCATATCCAATATTTTTTAACTGGCGATATTTAATCCCTGACAGATGAACCATAAAAGACAACTGAAAAGATAGACTTCCAATATGGAAAATATAACATCTATGAATATATTATCTTTTTTATTTTTATTTTTATTTTTATTTTTATTTTCATATTAACTGTTTAACTTAAGAGATTATTAAATTGAAAAAAATCACCTTACTCATAACATTATTTTTTCCATTTCTTTGCATAATGAGCAGTTATT
>CAKMZU010000208.1:1614-2886 GCA_929200485.1 uncultured Gammaproteobacteria bacterium
CAGTTATTCTGCTAGTTTGCTTTTCATTGATCGTCCCGAAGCATATGCTGACTTCCTTGAATCGGATATTTTAGTTAAAAACGGCGAAGGCACTAGAGTTATACCTGGTAAAGCAAAGTGCAAAATCCAGTTATTCACACAAGAAAAAACTGCTGACCTCAAAAAAATTATGAATTCTGATGTAGATCAGGTCTTATACATTGATGTCTTAGACGTAAATCAAGAATTAAAAAAAGACGAATTATATACTTCAGATATCCTATTTGGAGAAAGTGAGAATCATGGAACAAAAGGAGGTGAGAATATCGAACAAGCTATACAGAATATACTAAGGTGTAGTGAAAATTTAAAATCTGTGGCAAAAAAAGGAAATAAAACTGAATACATGCAAGCGCTCAGAAACCATATCGATGCAAAATTTGATGAGGATATACAAAAGGGTGATAAATTGTTAATAATCTTTAACGTTGCAGAAGGTAATATGCCGGAAACTGTTAGGATTCAGCATACCTACAAAAAAGGTAGTGAAAGTGTGCTATATTGGGATGGGCTTCTAGCAAAAACGGTGATTCTCAAATGCCTTATAGGTTCCAAGGCGTTTGACAAAAATTTAAAAGCAGCGTTACTTGATGACAAGAAGCCTTGTGATAAAAAAATACAAAAGTATACCAAAAGCTTCTGTAAAAAATGCACCGCACTTTTATGCTGTTGCTGAAAAACATAAATAGAGAAATTAAGGTCATTTTATAAATTTAAGAAGTCGAATCTCCGGGAATCTTTCCAGCGGATTTCGTTTTCTTGATACCAGAGTTCGGCGAAGTCTTTGAAAAGCGAAATGGCACAAAATAAAAATATCAAGGCTACAAGACTTAAGAAAGCCATTTAAGCAGGGTGGGGGCCTGGCAAATTAATCTTGTTTACAGGCTTTTCCAAACGGTATAAAAATAAAGACAACAGGGTGAAGTCAATGGGTAGGATTGATTGAGTTAGTATTTAATACACTGCTGAAGTTTTTGAATTTAGTTGTGAGAGCTTCAGTTTGGATTGTCTGGGAGTGGCTTTCTGAAACAATAGCGTGGTCTATTTGTCGGCTGTTATCGTTGGGTAATTTACCGGAAGCAGCGATGAATAAAGCAGATGATGCAAGCGTGTTAACGAGGTTTGTGGTCTGTAGTATTGGGTTAGTATGTCTTGTTGGTTTAGGATTGTTAATAAGTACAATAACCATTTAAACATAACGTATAAGGATAAGTTGCGCTTGCCGCAACTTAT
>CAKMZU010000208.1:2896-5235 GCA_929200485.1 uncultured Gammaproteobacteria bacterium
TAACAAGCCTGTCACGAGGTTGTCGTTAAGCTGCTCCCTGTGGCAAGTGTGTTAAGTTTAAGGCATAAAGTGAATGTTTATATACCCTTGGCCGTTCTTGAAATCGTTATCACTCACGGGTTGTATTAGCCCTTCGATATTAACTAGTCTCATCTTAAGGTCTTTTGCTTTCAAGATGCGCCCTGTACTAACTATTACCGAATTTTGATTGTTCCAGGTGTTGAGATAAGGATAAAGAATGGCCGCATAATCAATACATTCTTGTAAAGTGATATCGGTTGATTGATCTTTTATCTTGAAATAAATTGGAGCATCTATATACCCGTGAACAATAGCTACCAATATCTCTTTTATGTTTTCAAAATGTGAATATGAATTAATTGAAATCAAGAGAAATGAAATGAATAATGAATGTTTCATATTGGTAAATGAATTTTAAATAGCGCTAAAATGGAATCATATATTAATTACTTGTTTGTGTTTTAATTGACAATCAAGCTAAGAATAAGTTTCATATCAACTAAACAAGTCCATGCACGGTTATACCCTTGAATTAGACGTTATGTTGGCTCAGTCTGCTTAAAGACTGATAAGTTTACATAGTTGCTTTGAGTGTTTATCTCTTTCTTACGAGACTGATGCCGTCAGCCATGGTCAGCATGCTTAAATCCACTCTATCATCATTAAGGATTTTTTTATTTAATGTATCCACCTCGACAATGGATGCCGCTGATAGTTTTGACGGCATGTCTTTTTCAAGGCGGTCATGTTTCACGACTGAGCCGAAAAGTAAAATGTTATCAATAACCAAAAGTCCGCCAGGTTTTAGCAGAGAAAGGCATCGTTCGTAGTAGGTGACATATTGTTCTTTATCAGCATCCAAAAAGATCAGATCAACAGTTTCCTGTTCTTCATTGGCGATCATTCTGTTTAAACTGTCCATAGCGGGGGCTATTCGTAGGTCAATTTTATTGCTGACGCCTGCTCGCTCCCAAAAGCTCCTGGCAATATCAGTCCATTCTTCGCTGATATCCAGCCCAATAAGTTGACCGTCTTCTGGTAGGCTTCGCGCCATGCATAGGCTGCTGTACCCGGTAAATACACCAATCTCAACGACTTTTTTTGCATGAGTCAATTGAATCAGCATGGCAAGGAATTGCCCTTGTTCAGGCGGAATTTGCATGCTTTTTTCAGGCATGTTCTGAGTCAGCTCTTCAAGTTCTTTTAGCAAAGCATCTTGTCGTAGCGAATGTTTCAATACATATTGTTTGACGTCGGCATACTGATCTAAAAGCCCTTTTTCCATCATACCCTCTCTAATTTGATCGCTGTCTTATGACTTCGTATAAACAAATACCCGTGGCTACGGAAACGTTTAAACTGCTGACGGAGCCTAGCATAGGTAGCTTGGCCAGGAAATCACATTTTTCCGAAGTTAGTCGTCTAATACCCTTGCCTTCGGCACCCATAACGATACCAATCGGACCCTTTAGGTCGATATTATAAAATGATAGATCGGTGTTGCCGGATGTACCAACTAACCAAACACCCAAATCTTTAAGCTCATCTAGTGTGCGTGCTAGATTTGTTACCGCATAGGTTGGCATGGTCTCAGCTGCCCCGCAGGCAACTTTACGGGTTGTTGGCGTAAGGCTTGCCGATTTGTCTTTCGGGTAGATCACTGCTGTAGCGCCTGCTGCATCCGCTGTTCGAAGACAAGCACCTAAGTTGTGGGGGTCAGTTATGCCATCAAGTATTAAAAGCAACGGATTGGGGCTGGATGCAATTCTATCGGCTAAGCTCAGTGTTTCCTTGGGCTCGGTATATTCAATAACAATCCCTTGGTGTTGTGCATTGTCGGTTTTGTCATCAAGATTTTTTCTTTGTGTGGGCTCTGTGCTGATGCCATGTTTATCAGCAAGGCTTAAACAGGTTTGTAGTCGTTGATCTTTCCGGTTTTTATCGAAGAAAACACGGCTTACCTGCTCAGGTTGGTGTTGCAAAATACTTTGTACGGCGTGTAGGCCATAAATTAAATTGGACTTATTCATAGAACGGCGATTACTGCTTTTTGATGCGGGTTTTTTTTGATGTTTTCTTTCGAGTCTTTTTACTGGATTTACTCGCTGATATTTTGAATTTCTTTTTTCCAGATGTCGTGGATTTACTCGATTTTTTTGATTTAGCTTTCTTGGTGGGGGCTGATTGGCCTTGAGTGTTTTCAGCTGCTTTTTCTTTGCTAGAATACAGCGCTGATTGAGATTTTGCCTTGCGCTTTCTTGGCTTCTTTGTACTTGATGTTGAATTAGACCTTGGAATTAAATGTATCCGACGCTCTT
>CAKMZU010000208.1:5245-6494 GCA_929200485.1 uncultured Gammaproteobacteria bacterium
CGCTGAGGGTGACTTGAATCGGGTCGCCCAAACGATAGACTTTTCTCGTTCTTTCCCCTACAAGACGCTGCTTTTGCAGGTCTGCTGTAAAGTAGTCATTCTCCAGTTGGCTAACATGAACAAGGCCTTCAATAAAAAGATCATTTAATTCAACAAAAAAACCAAAAGCAGTCACAGCAGTGATTCGACCGTCATATTCTTCACCAATATGGCTCGCCAGAAAATCACATTTGAGCCAAGCGATGACATCTCGAGTTGCATCGTCTGCTCGGCGCTCGGTCATTGAACAATGTTCACCCATGACTAACATGGCATCCATATCATAAGGGTAACGATGTTGGTGCGAGGTTTTCGGTTGCTTGGGTGAGCGTTTAATGTGCTTTTCAACCTTGGGCGAGTATAGGCATTTTTTGATGGCTCGGTGGGCCATCAAATCAGGGTAACGTCTGATGGGGGAGGTGAAATGGGCATAGGCGTTATAGGCTAAGCCAAAATGACCTTGATTATCCGGTTCATATTTCGCCTGGCTCATCGAGCGGAGTATCATGGTTTGAATCAAGTGAGCATCTTCTCGACCGGTGATTTCTGCCATTAATACCTGATAGTCCTTGGTGGTTGGTTTGTTTCCACCGAATAGAGAAAGACCTAACTCGCCTAAATAAGCGCCTAGCGTTTCCAACTTTCTCTGTGTTGGCCCAGCATGCACACGAAACAAAGCCGGGTGCGATTGTTTTTCTAAAAATCGGGCACAGGCAACATTGGCAAGCAACATGCACTCTTCAATGAGCTTGTGGGCATCATTGCGCACCACAGGAATAATGGATTCGATTTTTTTATTCGGGCCGAGCTGTAGTCGAGTTTCCTGCGTGTCAAAATCAATAGCGCCTCTGACGCTTCGATGCGCTTTTAAGGTCTCATAAAGCGCGTGAAGATGGTTAATATTTGAGAGAACTTTACTCGGCTCAAACATGGCTTTTTGGTCAATCTGCCCTGACTCAATGAAACGCCCGACTTCGTTGTAGGTCAGTCGTGCATGTGAATGAATAACTGCTTCATAAAAGTGATAGCCGCTAAGTCGGCCATTTTGGCTGACGGTCATTTCACAGATCATGGCCAGCCGATCAACATTCGGCATCAACGAGCATAAGCCATTGGAAATTTTTTCGGGCAGCATGGGGATTACCCGTTCCGGGAAATACACTGACGTGCCTCGGTTATAGGCTTCTTTATCTAACGCAGAGTCTATGCT
>CAKMZU010000209.1 GCA_929200485.1 uncultured Gammaproteobacteria bacterium
ATGCTGGGGCGCTGTCTGCTAAAAACGGTAACTTTTTATCTTCTGCTTCCCTAAGCTTAATGAAAATGGGGTCTTTGTTTTTGACATTTGGCCTGAGGTTATAAAATTTGCCCGAGAAACTGCAGAAAAACACATGGAAGTGAATTTACAAGTCGTAGAATAACTCCTGCACTAAAATTCACTTTGAGATACAGTTATACCTGATGTGCGGGGAGATCTGATTAAGTTGCGACCCCGTTTCTTTTATGACAACTATGACAGCTATGACAACGAGTCCGCTCGCCCTAAATATACCTTTCTATAAAGGCTAAACAGGCTCTCATAGAGCTTGCAGGAGGCCCTATTTGTATTCCACCCTTTCAAAAAATGGAATACTCGTTCAGATGTTTTGGTAGTGGCAGTTGGAAAGCCGCTCGCTCTGAGGTTGACGAAGGGCATCTTCTGAGTGCCCGTTTTATAATGGCGAGGGTGCCATCTCTTGCGCTAGCTGACTTTATCGCCAGGTTTTGCGCCATCATCTGGACTTAAAAGATAAATGTCTTTGTTACCAGCGGCAAGAATCATCCCTTCTGATATTCCAAATTTCATTTTTCTCGGTTTGAGGTTGGCCACTAATACTGTGTGTTTGCCAATCAGTGCTTCGGGGGCGTAGTGAGATTTAATGCCCGAAAATACTTGTTTTTCACCTAGCTGTCCAACATCCAGTTTGAGAGCTAAGAGTTTATCGGCACCTTCAACGGCTTCGGCCGAAATGATTTTGGCTACGCGCAAATCAACGGCTAAGAATTGATCAATAGTGATTTCAGAGGGTTCTGTTTCGGCGGGTTTATCTTTTTTCTTCTCTTTTTTATTTTTAGGCTTTTCTTCTGCCGTTGGAGGGGCTAACAACGCATCAATCTGTTTTTTCTCAATGCGTTTAGCCAATGGCTTAAAGTTGTTGATTTGACGATTTAATAGTGGCTCGAGTGTATGCCAATCGCATTCGGCATTAAAAAAGCTTTCTGTCGCTTTGGCCATTTCAGGTAGCACAGGCTTTAAATAGGTGATAAGAAGACGGAAGAGATTAAGGCCGGTTGTGCAGATGGCGACCACTTCATCCGACTTTTCAGGGTCTTTAGCTAATGCCCAAGGTGCCTTTTCGTCAATGTATTTGTTGGCGTCGTCTGCAAGTTTCATGATAAGGCGTATCGCTTTGGCATACTCACGATTTTCGTAGCAATCAGTAATGGCGGATTGCTGTGCTTTGGCTTCACCAAACAGGGATGGATTGTCGAGTTCACTTGCAAGCATGCCATTATTGCCTTTGGTGATGAATTTAGCGCAACGACTGGCTATGTTAACTAACTTATTGACGATGTCGGTGTTGACCTTGCCGAGAAAGTCTTCAAAGTTAAGGTCAATATCATCTACCTGAGAGGTTAATTTACTGGCGTAGTAGTAGCGTAAATGCTCAGGGTCGAAATGCTTAAGGTAGTCATCAGCGTTGATGAAGGTGCCTCGAGATTTGGACATTTTCTGCCCGTTAACGGTGACGAAGCCATGGGCAAAGATACCTGTTGGCGTGCGGAATTCTGATGCACTTAACATCGCAGGCCAAAACAGCGCGTGGAAGTTAATAATGTCTTTGCCAATAAAATGGTAGAGTTCGGCGGTGCTGTCTTTTGCCCAGAACGCATTAAAGTCAATGCCTTCTTTATCGCAAAGGTTTTTAAAACTTGCCATATAGCCAATGGGGGCATCTAGCCAAACATAAAAATATTTATCTTCTGTACCGGGAATATTAAAACCAAAGTAGGGTGCATCGCGGCTAATATCCCAAGACTGAAGCCCAGCATCCAGCCATTCCTGAAGCTTATTGCTGACAGGGTCTTGAAGGTGACCATCGGTTGTCCATTCTTTAAGGAACTCAGTGAAGTCAGAAAGTTTGAAGAAATAATGCTCAGAATCTTTTTCAATAGGTGTGCTACCGGATAAAGCAGAGATCGGGTCAATCAAATCGGCAGGTGTGTAGGTGGCTCCGCAAGCTTCGCAGTTGTCGCCGTATTGATCAGGGGCTTTACATTTAGGGCAGTAACCTTTGATAAAACGGTCAGCCAAAAATAAGCCTTTTTCATTATCAAATAATTGTTTGATCGTTTTTTTCTCGATGTGTCCACAAGCGTTTAAGCGATTGTAGATTTCTTCACTGAAATGCCTGTTTTCTTCACTGTGGGTCGAATAAAAATTATCAAAATCGATCAAGAAATTATCACAGGAGGAAATCTGAGAGGCTTTGATATTGTTGACATGCTTTTCAGGTGTTAGGTTTTGCTCTTCGGCTTTGAGCATCGTGGCTGTGCCATGGGCATCGCTGGCACAAACATAATAACAGGTGTTGCCTTGCAGCTTTTGAAAACGCACCCAGATGTCCGTTTGAATAAATTCCAGAATATGACCCAGGTGCAATGGGCCATTGGCATAGGGTAAAGCAGAAGTTACAAGAATATCTCGAGATGATTCAGTCATTTTATGTCTGGGTATTTGTGTCTGAAAAGGCAAAGCAGTTAGTATAACCACTTGAGCCTTAAGTGGCTATTGTGTAGAGGGGATTCTTATTGAGAATGGGAATTTCGCGGATTTAATGAATTCTACAAGGCGATTGAAACTTGAATTAGCCGTGTAGTCTTCCAAAGAGTTGTATAAGTCCTCACCCAAAATCGTACGTGCTTTACTTTCTGTATTCTCTCGGTCTCTTTGGCCATTTTGCCGGAGTCCATTTGCTAGTATAAGGGCCCACTCTATCTTTTCTTCGAATAAGCCAGTAACTTGCACCAGCTTGGTAATTTCATCTTTTTCGAGTTTAACTTTACCCTCATCTTCAGGCTGTGTGCTAATGTGTTTTTCTTCTAGTCGTGTGAATAAAGTAGCCAGAATGTGATCAGGAGATATGGGTATTATAAGATTCTGGAACTCCTTGATTGTTACATTTAGTTGTACGGATCCCGCATTGACATAATAACAGGTCAACGCGAAGGCAAGAATAGAGAGTATCAATCGTCTTGATTTTAATAGGTTCATAAGCAGGATCTCAGATCAATGATAAATGGAACTTATCTGGCTTCGACATTGCACTCACCGAAATTACTCACTAAAATCGGCGTCTTTTCAAGAAGTGGGTTAGTGTTGTGAATAATGCGGAAGTTGTCGATGCGTTAAGTAATTATCAGGATGCTTACTATCCTAATGGAATACCTGATTCTGTTATTTCACTTTGTGAGCTTCAAGGCTCGACCTTGGATCTTAAACTGTCGATTGGCTTCCCGTTGGGCGATAAAAAAGAGCAATTTATTGAATCTATCAAGCAAAGCGTTCTGAGTTTGCAAGCGATCAGCAGTGTGTCATTAACCATTGATGAAACTGTTCAGCCCCATCTGACGCAAAATAATCTGCCTAGCCTGCATCGCATTAAAAATATTATTGCTGTTGCCTCGGGTAAAGGTGGGGTAGGTAAATCGACAGTTTCGGTTAATCTGGCCATCGCTCTTGGGCAGTTAGGTGCAAGAGTCGGCATTTTGGATGCCGATATTTACGGCCCCAGCCAATCTAAAATGCTGAATATTGCTGAAAGCACCCGTCCTGAGTTTATCGACGATAAACGGTTTAAGCCGATTGAAGCCTATGGCATTCAGAGTATGTCCATGGGCTATATGGTCACTGAAAATACGCCAATGGTATGGCGTGGACCCATGGTCAGTGGCGCATTAATGCAGTTATTAAATCAGTGCACATGGAACGATTTGGACTATTTGATTGTCGATATGCCACCGGGTACTGGCGACATTCAACTGACGCTCGCCCAGCAGGTGCCAGTTGCAGGGTCGGTCATTGTGACAACGCCTCAGGAGATCGCCTTGCTTGACGCTAAAAAAGGCATTGAGATGTTTGCTAAAACGGGCATACCCGTTCTAGGCTTAGTCGAAAATATGGCACTGCATACCTGCTCCAAGTGTGGTCATCAGGAAGCTATTTTTGGTGAAGGTGGCGGTCAGGGATTGAGTGAGCGATATCAAGTGCCACTTTTAGGCTCTTTGCCGTTAAGCCCTAAAACCCGCGAAGGTATGGATACTGGCATGCCGCCTGTTGCAATTGACCCTGACGGTGAGTTGGCTGAAACCTTTAGGGAAATGGCAAGAAAGGTCTGTGCATTATTATCGCAAAGACCGATTAACCAAAAAGAAACCACGGCACAAACCATTGCCACGGATGCATAAAAGGAAGCGATAATGAGCATTAAAGCCGATAAATGGATCAAACGCATGTCACTTGAACATGCCATGATTTCACCTTTTGAGCCGAGTCAGGTCAGAAATGATGGCGGCAACAAAATCATCTCCTATGGTACGTCAAGCTATGGCTATGACGTGCGTTGTTCCAATGAGTTTAAGGTCTTTACCAATATTCATTCGGCAACCGTTGACCCCAAGCATTTTGATGAGCAAAGCTTTGTCAATGTGACTGGCGATGAATGTATTATTCCCCCAAACTCTTTTGCCTTAGCGCGGACCGTTGAATATTTTAAAATCCCGCGAAATGTCTTAACCATTTGTTTGGGTAAATCGACTTATGCCCGCTGCGGTATTATCGTGAATGTCACCCCGCTTGAACCTGAGTGGGAAGGGCATGTCACGCTTGAGTTTTCAAATACGACGACCTTGCCTGCAAAGATTTATGCCAATGAAGGGGTTGCGCAGATGTTATTCCTTGAGTCGGATGAAGTTTGCGAGACGTCCTATAAGGACAGGGGCGGAAAATACCAGGGGCAGACGGGTGTCACATTGCCCAAAGCTTAATTTTATCTAAAGCTTAACTTTTTATTACAGTAAGACGTTTTATGAAAATTGAAAAAAACACCGTCGTTCAATTCCATTATGATCTTTATGATGTGGCCGATGGTAAAAAGATAGAAACCACCAAAGATGGTGATCCGGTTGCCTTTCTTTTTGGTCACAACAATATTATCAAAGGCCTTGAAGAGGCGATGGCCGACAAAGCAACAGGTGATAGTTTTGAGATTGAAGTGCCGCCTTATAAAGCCTATGGTCTTCGACATGATAATTCGGAACAGCGCGTCCCAGTGAAACATCTGATCATCGATAAAAAAACCAAGCTAAAGCCTGGCATGGTCGTCAGTATTCAAACCGAGCGAGGGCAAAAGCAGGCAACGGTTAAAAAAGCCGGTAAATTCAATGTGGATGTGGACACCAATCATCCTTTTGCAGGTAAGACCTTAAAGTTTGATGTTAAGGTTGTTGATGTTCGAGAAGCGGCACCTGAAGAGATTTCTCACGGTCATGCGCATGGTGTCGGTGGGCACCATCACTGAAGAAAAGAGAAATATATCCACTCTAGCTGAGTTAGAAGTTTATCGACACAGTATTTAAACGCTTGTGTCATTCGATGAACTCATGGTGAGCGGTTTATCTGCTCTCCAGATCATCCTGAGCTTCACCTCTGGATGCCACATTAACTGACAAATGCTATGAAATAGAGTACCAAAAGACAGATTACCATTCTACCGAAAGACGTCACTGTGTTGATGGCTGAACTATTTATTTGATTAGATGTCGATTGTTGTTTCGAGAGTAAGATTCAACGTTTGAGGCTATGAATAAATTCGCCAGTTTTTTTTTTAATCTTTTTGTCAGCAAATACTTTTTCATGGAAGTATTTTTCTCCTTCTTTTCTTCTTACTTCTTTTCTAGCTCTGGCAGGGGGTACTAAAGGACAATTGTTAATTGACAAAGCAAGAGTCCCTATAGAGCCATGTTATGGATTGGGCTATTTCGGTATGGAATTGTGTTATCCCGATAAAATATGTTTTATGCAAAATAAGACTCGACCTCTTGAAAGGTTATCCTATGCTCTCCATTCTAAATATCACTCTTCTGTTCTTTGCCAAGATGAAATATTAAATAGTGCTATTGAAGCAATAGGTCTAATTGACTTGGGAGGACAAGCGAAAAAAGTATGTTATCGATCAAACAGGGAGACGTTGGATAGATTTAAGGAGTATAATCAATGCAGGAATAGTAAAAAACTATTGACATATAATCTGATTGTCGATAAGGGTGCTTGGGAAAAAATACATAGAAAAAATCATAAAAAAATATGGTATCGCCGAGACCGAAATGGGAACTGTCGTTTTTATTATGACATTGATTCAACGAAGAATTTCCAGCCATTGAAGCTAGGAATTACAGTCACAGCTCCAGAGGTTATCTTACCTCTTTGTGCGTTATGCTCTAGGTTTAAAACTTTCTGAAATACCAGAAAAAACACCATTTCCCAGCCTTGCTAAAGGGTTGAAATTATTGGGATCAATGGTGATTCGTTTGCCATTGGAAGACTCGATGAGTGAATCGTTGATATAGATCGCTTTGATTTCAACAAAGAAGATCCCTTGCTTGTGGTCACCAATTTCCATGTGCTGATAAAGCTCGCAGCCTAATGCAA
>CAKMZU010000210.1:0-689 GCA_929200485.1 uncultured Gammaproteobacteria bacterium
ATGGCAAAGCGCTGTCTGCAAAAAGCGGTAACTTTTTATCTTCTGCTTCCCTAACCTGAATAGATAAACACCAAAAAAATCAATTTGCATCGAATAAACATTCTATGCTGCCGGACTTTTCTCATCTTTTAAATTCACAATGACTTGATGGATTGAAAGATTTGCGAATTTTCCCGAACTAAGGGAAAATAGGCGATTTTTTGACTCTCTGGAGCATATTTGATGGCCACCCGCACACAACTTGCCAATGCTATTCGAGCACTTAGTATGGATGCAGTCCAGCAAGCCAAATCCGGCCACCCAGGTGCGCCTATGGGTATGGCTGATATTGCTGAAGTGTTGTGGAATGATTATTTACAGCACAACCCGCAAAACCCAGACTGGCCAAACCGCGACCGCTTTATCCTCTCTAACGGGCACGGCTCCATGCTAATCTATTCATTGCTGCACCTTTCAGGCTATGAATTACCTATCGAAGAGTTAAAAAACTTCCGTCAGCTACATTCAAAAACGCCTGGGCATCCTGAGTACGGTTATGCGCCAGGTATTGAAACCACCACAGGCCCATTAGGCCAAGGCATCTCTAATGCTGTAGGCATGGCAATTGCTGAAAAAACACTCGGCGCGCAATTTAACCAGCCAGAATTCCCCATCGTCGACCATTATACTTACTGCTTTTTAGGCGATGG
>CAKMZU010000210.1:699-6455 GCA_929200485.1 uncultured Gammaproteobacteria bacterium
TGGTTGCATGATGGAGGGCATCTCTCATGAAGTCTGCTCACTAGCAGGTACATTAGGCCTCGGTAAATTAATTGCATTTTATGACGATAACGGCATCTCTATTGATGGCGAAGTCGAAGGCTGGTTTACTGATGACACGCCAAAACGTTTTGAAGCTTACGGCTGGCATGTTATCCCCAAGGTTGACGGTCACGATCCGACCGCCATAAAAGCGGCCATCGAGAGCGCACGTGCTGAAACTGGCAAACCAACACTTATTTGCTGCCAAACGGTTATAGGGCAAGGCTCGCCAAACAAAGCAGGCACCGAGTCCTGTCACGGTGCACCCTTGGGTGATGATGAGATTGCGCTATCCAAACAGCACCTGGGCTGGGACTTCGGCCCATTTGAAGTTCCTGAAGATGTTTATCAGGGCTGGGATGCCAAGGTTTCTGGCAACGAGAAAGAAGCTGCGTGGACAGGTATGTTCGCCGAGTATACAAAGGCGCACCCAGAGCAGGCTCACGAATTTAAACGCCGAACAATCGATAATGCACTACCCGAGGGTTTCACTGAAAAAGCCAATGCTTTTATTCAAGCGACTCAAGAAAAAGGCGAAAAGATCGCCACCCGTAAAGCATCACAAAATTCCATTACCGCCTTTGCAGAATTCCTGCCAGAATTTCTGGGTGGCTCAGCAGATCTTGCAGGCTCAAACCTAACACTTTGGCCTGACAGCAAAGGCATCACTGCAAAGGATGCATCAGGTAACTACATTTATTATGGCGTACGCGAATTTGGCATGAGCGCTATAATGAACGGTATTGCGCTACATGGCGGCTTTATTCCCTTTGGCGCAACTTTCTTAATGTTTATGGAATACGCACGCAATGCCGTTCGTATGGCTGCGTTAATGAAGCAACGCAGCCTGTTTGTTTATACCCATGACTCCATAGGGTTAGGCGAAGATGGCCCGACTCACCAACCCGTCGAGCAAATTGCCAGCCTGCGTTATACTCCAAACCTTGATACCTGGCGCCCATGCGACACTGTTGAATCCGCTGTTGCATGGAAAGCCGCTATCGAAAAAACCGATGGCCCAAGTGCGTTGATCTTTTCTCGCCAAGGCTTAGCCTGCCAGGAAAGATCCATTGATCAAGTCAAGGCGGTTGAAAAAGGGGGTTACATTCTAAAAGATTCAGGTAGCCAACCTGACATCATTTTGATAGCCACCGGCTCTGAAGTTCAGCTTGCAATGGATGCTGCAGATGAGCTAACCAACAAAGGTAAAGCGGTGCGTGTAGTCTCCATGCCTTCAACCGAAGTCTTTGATCGCCAAAGCGCTGAATACAAACAATCTGTTTTACCACTGGACGTATTCAATCGTATTGCCATTGAAGCAGGTACCGCTGACTTCTGGTACAAATATGTGGGTATTGATGGCCGCGTGATTGGCATGCATACCTTTGGTGAATCCGCCCCTGCAGCTGATCTATTCAAGCACTTTGGATTCACTGTGGAACGCGTTGTTCAAGAAGCTGAGAATCTGTTAGCCTTAACCGAAATTGACCTGAACTAAGATCTAACAATGTATCGCATAGGGATAAACGGCTACGGCCGTATTGGCCGCTCTATCCTGCGAGCGCTCACTGAGCGTCAAGCTCAAGGGCAGTGTGCGGACATGCAAATTGTGTCTATCAATGAGCCATCAGATGCACAGACCATACTGCACCTGACGCAATATGATTCAACGCACGGCCGGTTTCAAGGTAGCTGCCGACTCGATGAGGGCAAGCTGTTCATTAATGAACGGCCTATTTCACTCTCCCATCAAGACGACATCAATTATCTCCGTTGGCCAGATGTCGATTTAGTCATGGAATGCAGTGGTCAATTCAGCTCACGCCAAGACGCCGAAAGGCATATTTATCAAGGGGCAGACAAAGTCTTATTCTCACACCCTGCCGATAAAGATGTGGATCGTACCGTGATCTACGGCATCAATCATCAACAGATTGAAACCAGTGATCGTATTTTATCCAATGGCTCCTGCACAACGAATGCATGCGTTCCTTTACTGAAATTTATCGATGAAACGCATGGCATTGATGCGGCTTCTATCACCACCATTCATTCGGTGATGAATGACCAACCGCTAATTGATGCATTTCACCACACGGATCTTCGTAAAACTCGCAGTGCAACCCAATCCATCATCCCGGTAGATACCGCTTTGGCCAAAGGAATTTATCGATTTCTTCCGCATCTGGAGGGTCGTATCAGTGCGCAGGCTTTACGCGTACCCACAATGAATGTCTCAGCAATAAACCTTTGCATCCAACTGAACAACGCTATTGATGTGGGCACCATCAATCAGCAAATACATACCTACACAGAATTTAATGCCAGCATATTGACATGCAACTCTCAACCGCTGGCATCGATCGACTTTAATCACGATTCGCATTCCGCCATCATTGACCTCACCCAAACCAGCATCAGCGGCGATAAACTGCTTAAATTATTTATTTGGTTTGATAATGAATGGGGGTTTGCCAATCGCATGATTGATGTTGCACAACACATTAAACGCTTAAATAGTAAACAACCAGGTTCGAATTAACGTCCTGAAAAAAGGTAACGCTTGTGACCGCTGTCAACCGATTTGATTCCATTGCACTTAACAATAAACGGGTACTGATTCGTGAAGATTTAAACGTCCCAATTAAAGACGGTAAAATTTCCAACGACAAACGTCTGCAGGCTGCATTACCCACGATCAAAGCAGCCATCAAACAAGGCGCCAAGGTAATGGTAATGTCTCACCTTGGCCGACCAACCGAGGGCGGCTCAGAGAGTGAAAACACAGCCTTTAGCTTACAGCCCGTTGCCGATTACTTATCTGAAGCACTTGGGCAAACCGTTCCATTAATTAAAGACTACCTGACACAACCTGTCTTGGTAGAAAACGCTCAGGTGGTACTGCTTGAAAACGTTCGATTTAATGCAGGTGAAAAGAAAGATGCCGATGAGCTTGCGAAAGCTTATGCTGACCTTTGTGATGTATTTGTCATGGATGCATTCGGCACAGCCCACCGAGCACAAGCTTCAACCCATGGCGTTGCCAAATATGCGCCGATAGCCTGCGCAGGTCCCCTACTCTCAGCTGAACTGGATGCTCTGGAAAGTGCAACGGCCAACCCTGAAAAACCATTAGTGGCCATCGTTGGCGGCTCTAAAGTTTCTACCAAACTTGACGTGCTGGAAACACTTGCTGATCTTTGCGACCATCTAATTGTTGGCGGCGGCATTGCCAATACTTTCTTGGCAGCAAACGGTTTCCCTGTAGGTAAATCCTTGTATGAGCCGGATTTTCTTGAAACGGCAAAAACCATCATGGAAAAAGTCAATATCCCACTACCAACCGATGTTGTTACGGGCAAAGCCTTTAGTGAAGAGGCAATAGCTGAAATTAAAGCAGCCGACCAAGTCCTTGACGATGATATGATTTTTGATATTGGGCCAGATTCAGCCAAAGCGTTGAGTGAGATATTAGCTAACGCCAAAACCATTATCTGGAATGGTCCCGTAGGTGTTTTTGAATTTAAACAGTTTGCAGAAGGCACACAGACTATTGCTAAAGCCATCGCTCAAAGCCCGGCATTTTCTATCGCAGGCGGAGGCGACACCTTGGCTGCCGTTGATCAGTTTGGTATTACCAAGGATGTATCGTACATTTCAACCGGTGGTGGTGCATTTTTAGAGTACGTTGAAGGCAAAGAATTACCCGCCGTTGCTATTCTTAAGCAACGCGCCAGTTAACATTTAAATATAAGTATTAAGGAAAAAATTATGGCTCTTATTTCATTACGACAGCTGTTGGATCATGCGGCAGAACATGATTATGGCGTCCCTGCCTTTAATGTAAACAATCTGGAGCAAGTTCGCGCTATTATGCAGGCTGCAGACGAAACTGACTCTCCTGTTATTCTTCAAGCGTCAGCTGGCGCACGCAAATACGCAGGCGCACCATTCTTACGCCACTTAATTTTAGCCGCGATTGAAGAATTCCCACATATTCCAATCGTTATGCACCAAGACCACGGTACAAGTCCTGCGGTTAATCAGCGCTCCATTCAATTAGGATTTAGCTCTGTCATGATGGATGGTTCATTAGGTGAAGATGGTAAAACACCAACCACTTACGAATACAATGTTGATGTAACGAAAACCGTCGTTGATATGTCACATGCATGCGGGGTTTCTGTTGAGGGTGAATTAGGCTGCTTGGGCTCTCTAGAAACCGGTGAAGCGGGTGAGGAAGATGGTATTGGCGCAGTAGGTAAATTATCTCAGGAGCAAATGCTGACAGACCCCGATGAAGCCGCAGATTTCGTTGCTAAAACCCAGGTTGATGCTTTAGCGATAGCTATTGGTACCAGTCACGGTGCTTATAAATTCACTCGCCCACCAACAGGTGACATCTTAGCCATTGACCGTATTAAAGCGATTCATAAGCGTATTCCTAACACGCATTTAGTTATGCACGGCTCTTCTTCGGTTCCTCAAGAATGGCTGGCAATCATCAATGAATTCGGCGGCAACATCCCTGAAACTTACGGTGTACCGGTTGATGAAATTGTCGAAGGCATCAAGCATGGTGTTCGAAAAGTGAATATCGATACTGACTTACGTCTAGCCTCAACAGGTTCTATCCGTAAATTCTTAGCTGAAAACCAAGCGGAATTTGATCCTCGCAAATACCTTGCAAAAACAGTAACGGCCATGAGCGATATCTGTAAGGCGCGTTACGAAGCATTCGGCACAGCCGGCAATGCCAGCAAGATCAAACCTCTTTCGCTCGACCAAATGCACTTACGTTATACCTCAGGCGAGCTCGATGCAAAAATCAGCTAATATACCCACCTGATCTAAACAAGGTTTGCCATTTTCAAGCAGACCTTACCCCTTCTCCTCTTTTTCAATAATGCGCCAAATGCATTTAAGAACATAGTGCCACCCAACCTCATAGAGTTTATCGTTGGCTTAGTTTATGAGTAAGAGGGGTTGTAAGGACTATCGGCAATCCGCCTATTTCTTTGTTGTTTTTTTCGATATAAACCAATCAAAAATAGGACAGTACTTCTTATATCTTCTGAAGTGACTATCTGTAAGTTTTGTTTTTTGTTTATTATGGGGGTTATACACTCACACAAACACGTCTTGAATTGTGGATTATATTTATAAAAAGACCTTACATCCTCGTGACATGCAATCTCTTTATTGATCTCATCAGGTTCGGATGTAAATTTTTGAGCTTTTGATGTGCAAACTTCTACCACATCAAAACTTTCATTGAAAGGGGAACATTGAACAGCGCGCTGATATTTACACGAAGTACTACTTTTCATCACATCAAAACGAAACTCTTTCCATTGAGTGCGCATATAAACAAGATAAGGATTCTCATTAGAAGCAGTATCACTTTTTAACCACAAGATACTTTTAATTTTCTCAGGAGCAAACATCTCTGATTCACTCGAACGCTCAATAAGGAGTGGAAACATTTTATGTTCTTTTAGCGCTTCGTCATAACTGCCTTTTGCTATGCGGCTCATAATGCGTGATATAGTCTCATCTGAAACCATTGCACAGGCAGGCTTCGCAAATATCAGTAAACCCAGAAATAAAATATGTGCATTACGTATTAGCATTATCATCAGGCTGGCTCTTCGTTAGTTAGATAGACAATGCACCTATCAAAAGTTCAAATCATC
>CAKMZU010000211.1 GCA_929200485.1 uncultured Gammaproteobacteria bacterium
ATACAATACATTATTCATACTAGTATTCGTCTAAATATGAAAAATATTTTTTATATTATTAAAAACACATAATATTCAAAAATATTAACGATTTTATAATAGAGATAGCAATATATTCTGATTAAAAATAATGTAAAAATGAAAGAAAGTTGTAAACCAGACGAAAGGCTATCATAAGAACGCACGAGTCTACCTTAGAGCAAGCCATTCGGACAAACCACCAGTCTCCCTCAAGAATCTTAATAAAACAATCGCTTTTAAACGCCTAATGAATAACAAGCCTATATATTTAAATTTCAGACTTCTCAGGAGGCTTCTTCTAAACATCTATACTTTAAACGCGCATTCATCTATATTGGCAAAAAAAACGACACCAATAGCGAAAGTTTATGACAATATGGGTAGATGCGGATGCCTGCCCAAAGATGATCAAAGAAATCATCTATAAGGCAGCGCAAAAAAGAAAACGACCCGTTTGCTTTGTAGCAAATCATTATTTTTCAGTCCCCAAATCCCCCTTTATCAAGTTTACTCAAGTAAGTCAGGGATTTGATATCGCCGATAACCATATCGTGCAATCCATTGAAAAAGATGATTTGTTAATATCGAGTGATATTCCATTAGCAGATGAAGCCTTAGCCAAAGGCGCGCATGTCATTACACCTCGAGGTGAAATACTCGATAAAAATAATATCAAGGGGCGACTCAATATTCGGGATTTTAATGAGACCATGCGATCCAGTGGCATTCAATCAGGCGGGCCACCGGCTATGACCGACAAAGATAAACAAAAGTTTGCCAATGCCTTTGACCGCTATTGTCAAAAATATCCAATATAAACTCTTTAATCATCCAAAGCCGTTGTGCTATCTCATAGCACAACTTACAACAATTTTTCAGATCAAAAGAAACAGATCGCCTTTATCAGATTTCCATGTGTAACCAAAAAAGCCAAGAGAGTTTACTTTTTAAGGCATGCTGTCATGTTCACCCATCCCTTCAATATAAATGGCCTCAATAATACCAAGAAGCTTCTTCACTCAAAGCAAGCAAAAATCCATATTCTTGGCGGTGCTGGAAGCGGCAAAACCACTATAGCAAAAAGACTTTCAGTTCGCTTGTCGATACCCCATTATGATCTGGATGATATTTACTGGAATCCTGCGAAAGAAAAATATATCAAACAGCCAGCGTGCCTCAGAGATCAACAACTTGCTCAAGCAGTAGAAGAGAACGCCTGGATTATTGAAGGTGTTTACTGGACCTGGACTGCAATAGTATTTGACGCATCGGATATTATTATCTTTTTGGATGTCCCTCTCTGGCTGAGACAAGCGCGCGTCATTAAACGTTATTTTCGTAATAAAATTAACAATGGATGGCGTAACCGACAGACATTGAAATGCACTTATACGATTCTCATGGAGAATTTTGATTATGAAAGAAGCAAGATAGATATACAAAAACATCTTCTCAGGCACAAGCAAAAAGTTATTACATGCCAGTGCTTAAAAGAGTTGGAAAAGCTATTATCGTTATAATCACATGGGCTTTGATTACTATAAACTTGTGATATCCTCACAATCAAAATTATCACTAGTAATAAAGCACAATAGCTTACTGTTTGTTTCATCGCTTTTTTGCGTGTCTTTCTCTAATTTCTCTGAATATGCTTTGCTCGCCAAGCTGGACAATGATGTCAATTCAACATCTTTTTCTTGCTGTTTTTCTGCCTGAAGAGATAAATCATCTCTGTACTTTGAACAAAGATCCGATCTCAATTTAAAAACTAAGTCGTCCTTTTCTTGCTCACTATTGAATGATTTTTTGAGGGTAAAATTCAGTAGAATGCCGGTTGTTACAACAAGAAAATCTGTAAGCGATTCACTATTATCATTCTCCAGTAGCCGAGCATGGAGCAGATTGATGAACTGCTTGCAGTGATCATCACTTATTGGTTCAGATACAGCAGTTGCTGCATGGCTAAATGAATATTCGTAATGAGTAAATCCATCTTCCACCTCAGGAGGGCAGCCATAAAGCGAATCAACCAGGAACATAAAAATAAGGACAAAATTTAATTCGAAAAAATCAAACACTGACATCAAATTACTCATAAAAGATCATATGATGCAGGGTAAGACTTTGGGTTCCGTCAGCTGGGAGAAATATATATGACCTGCCAATTCAACCCGAATGGCAAAGATAGCAGGTCAGGGGCAAACAACTAAAGCTTGCGAAATAAAGGCTCAGCTGGCTCAATCGATGCCTGATAAGGGTCTTTAAAGTCACTAAAATGTTTTAGTGCTTCATCGCTATCCTGATCATCACGCAGAGCAAAGCTATCAAAACCCACTCGCTTAAAGGCAGAAAGCTGGTCAATCAAGACATCACCTACTGCACGAATCTTACCTTTATAACCGAAAGTATGACGTAAGCGATAAGCAAAGCTGTAGCCACGACCATCCGTAAACGCTGGGAAATTAATGGCAATGAGTGAAAAAGATGACAAATCATCTTTGATTGCATCCGGCAACTCATCACTATCTAACCAAACGGCATTACCTATTGCCGGACGTTGATCTTTAATACCCTGATACAACCCCCAAGGTAAAATGGCATTAGCATCATCAATATATTTAGGATCAAGCGTCTCTTTATCAGCGACAAAGGTATACTTGTCTTGAACTAATTGACCATTTTCAATGACCTTATCCATACACTGTCTCCTTAAATGGATCGATACCTATGCGACGATAGGTTTCCAGGAATTTTTCATCAGGTTGACGATTAGCGACAAACACCTGCAGAATTTTCTCAATCACATTGGGGATTTCTTCTGCAGCAAAGGCTGGGCCGAGAATTTTTGCCAATGATCCAGCCTTCTCCTGACTACCACCTAAAGAGACCTGGAAGAATTCTTTGCCTTTTTTGTCTACACCCAAAATTCCGATATTACCGATATGGTGGTGACCACAAGCATTCATGCAGCCTGAAATATTCAGCTCAATCTCACCCAAATCATGCAGATAATCCAAATCATCAAATTTCTCCATAATGGCATCAGCGACTGGAATAGACTTAGCATTCGCCAGTGCACAGAAATCACCGCCAGGGCAGCAGATCATATCGGTTAATGTGCCAGCATTGGCTGAATCCAGACCAATTGCTTTAAGCGCCTGATAAAGCGCATATAATTCTGTCTTCTTAACATCGGCTAAAATCAAGTTCTGCTGATGGGATGCACGAATTTCACCAAAGCTATATTGATCTGCAAGATCAGCCAAGGTATCCATTTGATCATCATAAATATCACCCGGCGCAGTACCCTGCTTCTTAAGCGAGATAGTGACACTTGCAAAACCTGCGACTTTGTGAGGATGAGTGTTAGTTTTTACCCAACGAGCAAAGGCAGCATCTTTACCAACCTCGGCTTTTAATGTTAGTTCGGCATCATTGTCATCAAGACTTGGATAATCCGGCATGGTAAAGCAGGATTTTACTCGCTCAAGCTCTTTCGATGTCAATGTAGCTTCTGTGCCTTTAAGACCAGCAAAATGCTCATCGACTTGCTCACGGAACGCTTCAATACCCATAGAACGTACAAGGATTTTAATCCGCGCTTTATATTTGTTATCTCTGCGACCTAATTGATTGTAGACACGCAAAATCGCATCAAGATACGTCAATAAATCTTCTTCCGGCAAGAACTCGGTAATGACTGAACCGATGACTGGCGTTCGACCTAAGCCGCCACCGACAATCACTTTATAGCCCACTTCACCTTTGTCATTCTTTACGATCTCAACACCAATATCATGCATATAGGTTGCAGCACGATCTTTCTCAGAACCACAAACCGCAATCTTGAATTTACGCGGCAAAAAGGCAAACTCCGGGTGAAATGTTGACCACTGACGGATTAATTCACAATAAGGGCGTGGATCAATGTATTCATCTGCCGCAACACCTGCGAATTGGTCTGTTGTGGTATTTCGAATACAGTTACCGCTGGTTTGAATAGCGTGCATCTGAACCTTGGCTAGCTCTGCCAGAATATCCGGGGTATCTTCGAGCGCTGGCCAGTTAAATTGAACATTTTGGCGCGTACTGAAATGCGCATAGCCTTTATCATAATCACGGCTGATTTTCGCAAGCGTGCGAAGCTGCTCAGATGAAAACAAACCATAGGGAATTGCTACGCGCAGCATCGGTGCCAAGCGCTGAATATAAAGACCGTTTTGAAGTCTGAGCGGTAAAAATTCCGCATCAGATAATTTGCCATCCATATAGCGACCTAGCTGGTCACGGTACTGGACCACTCGCTCATCAACAATCTGTTGATCGTAATTATTATAGATATACATAAATCACCCACACACTAAAGTGGGCGCATCATACCGTTTTTGGCCATTTTTTTCGATAGGTGAAGTGGGCAAGTCCCACAAAAAGGAAAACAATTTTTTGATAACACTAATTCAAGAAATTTATTGAAAATACGTGGCAGCTGCCGAACAAAAAGCACCTTTCTTGTGTCATAAAAGATCAAAGCGGTCTATTCAAGCCAGAAATAAGGCAACTTTGATCAAAATTGTCATAGGAAACCGAGAATAATCTCACCATAATACCTGACATTAACGAACCCCAATCAAGTAATGATTACATCTTAGACAACAGGAGTCAGACATGAAAATAGCCCTTACAGAAGGTTACTGGCAAAAGCACCCTCTTCCTGACTTTATTAAATTGGCAGTTGAAGCTGAAGCCATGGGCTTTGATAAGCTTTTTACTGCAGAAGCCTATGGTTCTGACTGTTTCACCCCGCTTGCAGCCATTGCCACCCACACATCAAAAATCAAACTATGTACTGGTGTTATGCAATTATCAGGGCGAACCCCTGTGAATGCTGCAATGACGGCAATGACACTGGATCACATCTCTCAAGGTCGTGTTTGTTTAGGTGTTGGCGTTTCTGGCCCACAAGTTGTTGAAGGCTGTTATGGCAAACCCTTTAACAAGCCACTTGAGCGAACACGTGAATGGTTGAATATCTTCCGTCAGGTCATTAAACGTGAAGCCCCTGTCGAATTCCAGGGAAATCAATATCAGTTACCTTATCAAGGTGGTATGAACTTAGGTAAGCCGCTAAAAAGCATCACACATCCTTTCCGTGATCATATCCCTGTCTACCTTGGTGCTGAAGGACCTAAAAACATCAAACTTGCCGCCGATGAATTTGATGGCTGGTTACCGATTTTTGTCTCTCCTGCCAACATGGATATCTTTGAAGAGAGTCTTGCAGGCGCGAAGGACAAGCCAGATTATGAAATCTGTGCCATGACCCAAATGAACTTGGATGACAACCTTGAAAATGCCTTATTGCCGGTTAAATATATGCTGGCATTGTACTTGGGTGGCATGGGTGCCAAGGGCGAAAACTTCCACAAAAACTTCATTACACGCATGGGTTATGGTGATGAAGCCCAAATGATTCAGGATGTTTACTTCGAAAAAGGTCAACACGAAGCCGCCAAGGTTGTTCCAGATAAGCTAGCAGATGAAATCTCTCTTTGTGGCCCTGCGGATCGTATCAAAGAGCGAGTAAAAGAGTGGCAGAAATCTCCTGTCACGACCTTGAAAATCGGCGTAAGCCCTTTTGGTACGGAAGCAACCCTTCAAAATATGAAAGTCTTGGCAGAAGCGATCAGCTAATCCTTTTTACTCTCATTCAAATTAACGCAGGCAGGTAATTTGCCTGCGTTGATAACAACCTTACAAAAACCATTCATAAGATTTTTTCTACTCGTTGCTGACATTGAGTGCCGCTAGTAAAGTAGCGAGTTCAAACCATTGTTCTTTCTCTCCCTGCGATTTGAGATTTTTATTTCCTGGAAGTCTTTTTTTACTCCTTGATAAATAACCTGAGTTGCGCGTAAGAAAGTAAGCCCCCTTACGCGATATCCAATCACTATATTCACCTTGAAAACACCTTATTTTGATTGTTTTTCGAACAATTATTGGCTTGATTTTAACTGAATTGTTTGAAGTTTATTCAAGATTCCTTATACGCAACTCGGGTTAAATAGTCAGCCCTGAAAAAATTCTAATCCACTGATTTATAATCCGTTGTTGCTGGTTTTACTGAACAATTTCGACTGAAAAGACTCTAAAAGGTATCATTTTCTGGTCGAAATGAGTTTTCTCGATGCTGACTTCAAGCCCTTCACTCCATCCACAAAGTACCTTTTTTGACCTTTTCGATTCGTTGGATCATCAAGATCCATTAATTGCTTTATCCAATGAATTGCCTTGGTCAGATTTAGAAGAAAAATTATCTGTTTATTACTACGAAGAAGGTCGCCCAGCAAAGCCCATACGATTGATGTGTGGGCTTCTGATGCTTAAG
>CAKMZU010000212.1:0-218 GCA_929200485.1 uncultured Gammaproteobacteria bacterium
GCCTGTAATAGATGCCCCTCCTAACAAGAAAGAAGATGAAACAGAAAATTTTAATCTATCAATTAACGGACTACCAGATATAGATAAAATTAAAGAAGTAATCATTAATAATTATGATAAGAGCTATGCAGAGAAAAACAAAAAAATAGAAAAAGAATACCAAAAAGAAGAGAAAAAACATTTCAAAGAATTCAATAAAAATGAACTTGTTATTATAT
>CAKMZU010000212.1:228-1842 GCA_929200485.1 uncultured Gammaproteobacteria bacterium
AACAGAATATCTAAAATCTGAAATTATAAAAGATATTGAATCCGTAAGATTCCAAAAATTAATAGAAGATAAAAAACTTCAAGAAGATAATAGAGATAGAATCATTAAAAATATCAACAATAAAAACAACGTACTAAAAGCCCCTTCAGCCAATGACGAAATAGCTAAAGATCAAGCTCGCTCGGAATGCTCTATAGCATGCGAAAAGCTAACCAGTCAATATATAAAAGAATTAGATGAATCAAAAAAAAATATCTTACCAAAAGACATTCAAGATCAAATAAAAATAAAATCCGTTAAAGATTACCTAGCCGAAAATATAAAATACCTAGTTGCCTGGCATGCTGCCGCCACAAGAGCTGAAGAAGAATTTAAGGAAACACGGCTAGCATATATAAAACAGATAGAATCACTGGCTAAACATTGCAACTCTCCATTAGAAGGTATTGAACAAGACAAACCTACTGAAAGCAACCAAAATCAACCTTCTTAAATCTCCAGAACTAACTGAAACCGAATATACAAATGACAAAAAAAGAAAAACAGAAGACCATTCAAAAAAAAATAAGCGAATTAGAAAATCAATACTTTATGATCTAAGAGCAAACCCTACTCCAAAAATAATTTAATTTATTAAATATATTTAAATTTAAACTTTCAACTTTACCCGTGTTTTATTTTTTATGATTATTAAACCATTTATCTATTTTTATATTTTAATTTCTTTACACACAATAGCGGGGAGAAGCAATAATGAAACCTCACAACCACACACCCCCCCAAGAGAATATAGTAAATTTGGAAAAGCTGTAGTAATCGTACCGCCCTACTACTCATCTCAGCAAAATAGAGTAAAAATTGGCAGAGTAGAAAAACATCATATAAACAAAGGCCCAGTAAGAACTACAAGTGAATCAGAAACTAAAAGCAAATTAGATCGCTACAAAAGGATTTGTAAAGAACACGAAAAAAAAATTGGTTATCTTTCCAGTAAACTGGAGAAAGAACAAAAAACCAACCTTGAAGCTCAACAGCAATTGTTCAAATTCATAACAGCAGGCATCACTCCTCACACAGCTTTTAGATTGAAGCAAGAACTTTCTGACGCAAAGCATTTAACAGACGACTTAACTAATAGACTAAACATTGTCACACAAAAAAATGATCAACTTTCACTTCGCTATTCAAGTCTTGAGAAATATTACGAAGATTTATTAAAAGATAATGATGCGACAAAAAAAGAAAATCATAGTTTACTTATTCAAGTCGGAAGTTTATCTGAAAAAATGCAACATCTTGAAGAAGAATCAAAAATCTTACAAGAGCAATTATTCCCTAGTCTATATATTAAGAAGAGCACTATAGTCAACGCCGGCAAAGGCTTATTTGCCGGCACAAATATAAAAGAGGGCACCATTCTGGGTGAGTATACTGGCAGGCGTGTATACAGGCTAAAAATACCGTCTACAGGAAAATACGTAGTTTGGAGAACAAAGCCTGATCGCTCCCCGGAATACCTAACTAGTGATTCACACACTATTTGGGGGGTTCTTGAAGGCTCTGAAAACGGAATTGAAATAGGCACAGATGCCAATTACCCTAAAAATGGGACGG
>CAKMZU010000212.1:1852-2987 GCA_929200485.1 uncultured Gammaproteobacteria bacterium
GGATAAAACTATATTCAGCTTTATAAACCATTCAGGTAAACACAATTCCATCGTAGGAATTACAGGAAATCGTGATCGAAAATGGATTCAAGCTTATCATGATATAAAAAAGGATGAAGAGATTTTTTGGGATTACAATGATGGCAATTATCAATCATTTAATGGCTCAGAAATCCCCTGTCAGGATCACATTCATACGGACGCTACAAAATATGTTTGGTATGACCCTGATCAGAAAAAAGTCCATATAAAAGATGAATTCAAACAACCAAATGCATCAGCTAATGGCAGCAAATGGAAATCCAAATATTAAAAAGTTTGGTTCTTTTGAAAAAAAAGGTAGATCTGTTTAATAACGGCAAATTAAGCTTGCAAAAGCTTGAAAATCAGTGTTTTATCAAAGTCCACAAATTTTTACAATAATGTAGACTTTGATGGTTTTATAAATTTATGGTTCCATTTTTATAATGTGATGCTATTAATTTATAAGGTTATGCTATCGGTGACAAATTTATCACGATGGGTTAGCAACCGCGTCTTCTAAGATCATTTCAGCAACTTTATCACCAATCATCATGCAAGGGATATTGGTATTCCCACGAATGATCTCAGGCATAATGGATGCGTCTGCAACACGCAAATTTTCAACACCCTTCACTTTTAATCGGGGATCAACAACAGCCATATCATCCATACCCATTTTGCAGGTACCTACCGGGTGGTAATCTGTCTCAATGTATTGGCGAATATATTCGATAACACCTGCGTCATCTTGCGCCTGATCCGCGCCTTTCGCTTCAGCACCAAGTACACCCTTCCACTCTGAGTGGTGCATCCATTGTTGTACAAATTTAAACAATCGCACTAACACATCAACATCGTCCGGATGATCAAGGAAATTAAAATCAATCACAGGGTCTTCTAATCCATCGCTCGATCGAATATCAACCTTCCCTACACTTTTCGGGGTCAGCAAACAGGCCCTTACGCTCACGCCATGCTCTTTCGGAAGTTTATCCACCATGTTATACATAAGCCCGGGCATAAAATGCAATTGCGTGTCAGGCGCTGACAAACCATCTTTCGAGTGCCAAAAAGCCCCCGTTTCCAATGAATTAGTTGCACCTAAGCCCTT
>CAKMZU010000212.1:2997-6371 GCA_929200485.1 uncultured Gammaproteobacteria bacterium
CTTTTTGAATACAAAATAATCAATGGCAACTTTTATTTGCCTAAAAATGCTTGTCGCTGCGGCATTTAACGTAATTGGCTCATTACAATAATAATTAAATAAAAAGCTAATATGGTCCTGCAGGTTTTCTCCTACCCCTTTGACATCCGCCACTAATGGGATGTTATGCTTTGCCAGCTTCGCTTTATCCCCAACACCTGAAACCATTAATAACTGCGGACTTTTAAATGCACCTGCCGATAAAACAATTTCTTTTGTCGCTTTAAAATCTATTGATTTGCCTTTTTTAATGACTCGAACGCCATAGGCTTTATTGCCTTCAAACAGTACCTGTTTCACTTCGGCATCCGTAAGAATCGTTAAGTTAGGCGCACCCTTGATTGGATCAATAAACGCTGATGACGAGCCAAAACGTTGACCATTGCCAATATTCACATGGTAGCGGCCAACCCCTTCTTGTTTCTCGCCGTTAAAATCTGCATTGTGCTCAAGGCCCATTACCTCACCGATGCGCATAAATTCATCAAACAGTGGGTTGTCACCCCGTGATAAATTAATCGGCACATCCCCTTTGCTCGAATGGTACTCATTATCGGTATTACACCAATTTTCAATGGATTTAAAATTCTTTAAAACAGAGGAATAATCCCAGCCATCGTTTCCTAAATCAGCCCAACGGTCGTAACAGGCTTTATTACCCCGAATCACCACCATACCGTTTAAGTTACTGCTTCCACCGAGCATTTTACCGCGATGTTGCATCAGGCGACGGTTATTGAGATTCTTCTGTGGCTCAGAATCCAGATACCAGTTAAGCTTTTTATTTTTTATGACTTCTTGTGTGCCACCTGGCATACGGATCATCGGGTTCTTATCTTTAGGACCGGCCTCAACCAAGAGAACCTTTTTACCACTTTTCACCAATCGGTTAGTGACAACACCACCAGACGAACCTGCACCTACGACAATATAGTCATATGAGCTATCCATGAAGACTCCTCATTGTGAGGGTAAAGAATCACAACTATTGACTGGGAGATTCTAAAACCCCTCGTTTATTATTGTTATTTTTCCTGAACGCCCTATAACCCTTTAGATTTTCTTCTTCTACTTTTCACTAGACTTTTTTGATAAAAAACGGATTATTGTGGAATAGTCAGACAAAGTTTTAATTAAGTTACTCTACTGTTAATTAATTCAACTTACCATTAACGAAATGTTAACTTTGAAATAGACAACAAAAAAACGGGCATATTGCCCGTTTTTCGATTCTTTTTTAGCGCTTAATGAACTGTGAGCTGTATTGGTAAAAGAATGGGATCTAAAATGCCGTCAACATCTTCCATTTTCAACCAAATTAGCTGATCTTTATACTTTTTATGTAGATCGACTAATAAAGTAAAGGGTGCCAGTTCTTGCATTTCATACTCTTTAGCAAACAATTCTTTCACTTCACCATCAACTTCCAGCATTAACTTAAGATTAAATACTTTCAGTGTGCTGAAGTAAGACATGAGATGGATATCTAACGCAATTTTGCCATTTAGTGAACGTATATCAAACACGGCCTGTAGCGGATTGACGGGTTTTAATAAGGTTGCAAACTCAACCATTTCGCCTTTTTCACCGTACTTCATTTTTGTCTTCATCTTGAATGGGTAGTAGCCCATGGATTGATAGGACTCAATTGCATTCTTTGCCATCACAGGCTTATTCATATGGCCGACTGTTCGCCCAAGCAAGGTTTCAACACCCCAGTTGTAGCTTAAGAAACTGAGCTGATGCATGTAAGTATCCTGCATCAGATTTAATCTTCTCAGCCCGTTAAAATTCTTAACAAAATAGCCCACACTATCGCCTGTAAAGTCCAGGTTCGCTTGTGAATAACCAAGACTACCCGATGTAGCTAAACGCTGGATGGTCGCCTTAAATTCACCTAACAATCCTGTATGATCATTAAAATCTTCCTCTGTATCATCCATTATCCGAGCAAGTTCTGCACTTGAAATATACCCATCAACCGCATGCGCAAAGGGATTCGGGTTGTTTCCGACAAAGACTAAAAAACTGCCTTGAAAATGCTCCTGTGTATATTTCGACTGATGCCAACGACCATTCCAGCGGTCAAAAGCCCAATCAATGCGATCTTTTTTTCGTGCGATCCCGTCTGCATAGTAATTGCCATCCATAACGGGGGTTTTAGAAAAAAATTCTTCGTAAGTTTCTTTATCTTTATCCGAAGTAGAGCGGAAAAGAATACCGTCATATGACATTTGCACCAGATGATCGCGGCCGGTTTGAATACTAATTTTCGAGAATGGAGAAATAATAGGCTTAGGTGCCGGAAATATCACGTCCTCTGCCGAGGTTACACTAACAGAGCCTGAGATCATCAGTGCTGCTGTTGTTGCTGCACAACCGATAAGTCGAGCTAAAGATCGCATGGTAAATCCTCAAATTCATTTAAATTGATGAATCCTTTTTGACTCATCGATCCAGGATTAGTTCTTAAGCACTCTATTTATGTAATTAAGGACTTGTCATGATTCATTTTATTCAGAATTAATCAGTTGTAATTTTTTGGCGCGTGAGAGTTTTTTTATCCATTGCTCTCGTTTCGATGCATCACTTCGGTTATCGAAATTTTCGCTGTAAACAATTTTATTTGGCTTATCGGATCTGAAAAATTTCGCCCCTTTTGCCGGGTCAAAGCAATGCTCTTTATACCGTCTTTCAAGGTCTGTCGTGATACCTGTGTATAACCTCCCCCTTTCTGTCTCAATGATATACAGCATCCAAAGTTGTTGTTTTTTCATTTTTTTCTCTATCTAATAGCAACAAATTGCTGTCAATGAGGTGTCTATGAATCCGTTGTTTTTCATTATCGTCTTACTTTGTTTTTTGGCTAGCTGCAGCAATATCACTCGGATGAATCGTGTTACCTATAGTCAGCCAATGTTTAAACCCCAAGGCAATATTTATGTTGTCTCCGCCAACCCCGATCAAAACTCATCGCTGGAGTTTCAACACTTCAAACCATCTATTGAGCGACAATTAGCCATGCATGGGTTTACTATCGTTCAATCATTAAAACAAGCCAATAGCGTTGCCATTATGAGTTATGGCATTGATAACGGAAAAATAAAAACCATCACAACACCAGTGTATGGCTATGATACCTTTGATCGCTACTCAGTCATTGTACCTGGTTACCCAATGCCTGCTTATGGCGTTATGGGAATTAACACCATCGAATATGAGGAATATACACATGTATTGTCTATCGAAATCATTGATGCGAAAAGTGTTAAATCCAAACAAATGAAGCAACTTTACACATCGAAAGTCATTACAAAAGACACCTGCCCTATGAT
>CAKMZU010000213.1:0-1347 GCA_929200485.1 uncultured Gammaproteobacteria bacterium
TAAATCATTGACAGAAATGCTTTAAAATAAAGACCCCCCCCCCGAAAATATGGGTCGATAAAATCAAAACACACCCTCTCTCCGCAAGCGAAAAAATCAAAAAACGAAAAAAACAAAAAAACGCATAGTGTTGTGAATTTTAATATCATTTATAGAACTAATAACTAACTTAGCTACAAAATCCATCGACAGCTCACCCCCACAAATGAGATATGCAAATCCAGTAAGCCTTTACTTAAGTGCACCAATACATATGAGATATTTATTTTTACTTCTGTTTTTGGGAGTCAACGTAACATCAGCCAATCCAACCTATCTGAAGTGGCTTCCCTACGATATTCTTTTAATGATAGTAAGTTATTTGATGCCCAGTGGTATAGCATGCCTCAATCTAGCCTACCCAAATTTAATAGCAGAGGAGGATTGTAGAAAGGAATTCCTCAAGGCATGCCCTGAAATATATTGTAAGAAAAAATTCGCTTTCCGAGCTGGACTTGATAAACATAATTTAACTCCTTACATAATAGCCATAGGAAAAGCGGTTGGATTCGCTACCCAAGCTCGACTTAATGGCAATGCTTTAGAAGCTGACATAATATCCTTGGGAATAAAGAAATTATATGGCTGCCATCTCTGTAAAGTGCGTTGTGACAAACTATCTGATGTTAAAAAACATATAAAGGATCATTTCAAGGAGCCTTTAAATTGCCCATCTTGCGAAAAAACTTACCTGAACAAAGGGCCTTTTGAGAATCACATAATTAATAAACATCCAGAGATAATCCCCTATAACTGCCAAACATGCTCCATAGGTTTCTGGCTCGAGGATAGTCTTTCCGAGCACATCAAAGAAAGACACACCACCCAAAATCTTTATTGCGAAATATGCGAAAAGGATTTCACCCGAAAAGCCAGTTATAGTCAGCACATGAATCAGAATCATTTTTTTGAAAAACTTCGTTGCTGTTTCCCCGATTGCAAAAAGAAATACAAAAATAAAAAGTCAATAAAAAAACACTATGAAACTCACCCAGGGAACAAGCCTTTCAAATGTAAACTCTGCACAGCTACTTTCTGGTATGAAGAGAATGTTAAATCTCATGAAAGACTCCCTTATAGATTTCATAAATAAGATATAGTCAATTATGGCTTTACTAAAGCCATAAGACTATTTCAAGTATTCAAATATGAGCCATATGCATTTGCCCTATGTTGCAGATAAACAACGGCATAGTATAATGCGTGCTTTTCTATAGAAGCTCGGCTCAAAACTTGGACAATAGCTGCAAAAAAGTCATCGTAGGCCTCTCCGGGGGCGTTGATTACTCCGTATCAGACTTGCTCTTA
>CAKMZU010000213.1:1357-6360 GCA_929200485.1 uncultured Gammaproteobacteria bacterium
CTACCAGGTTGAAGGCCTGTTCATGAAAAACTGGGACGAAGATGATGGCACCGAATACTGCACGGCAAAAGAAGATTTAGCCGATGCACAGTCAATCGCAGACAAACTCGGCATTAAAATTCATCAGGCAAATTTTGCGGCTGAATACTGGGATAATGTTTTTGAACATTTTTTAGCCGAGTACAAAGCCGGTCGCACCCCAAACCCTGATATTCTTTGCAATAAAGAAATTAAATTTAAAGCCTTTTTAGATTACGCCCTGCATCTTGGCGCGGATTACATTGCAACAGGTCATTATGTGCGAAAGCGAGACATCTCAGATAGCGAAGCTGCATTATACAAAGGCCTGGATGGCAACAAAGATCAAAGCTATTTTCTGCATGCCGTTGCCGGCTCTGAATTTGCCAAAACGCTGTTTCCTGTCGGAGAATTTGAAAAGCCTGAAGTACGGGCCATTGCTGAAAAGCACGGCTTAGTTACCGCTAACAAAAAAGATAGCACAGGCATTTGTTTTATAGGCGAACGGCGATTCAAAGACTTTTTAAATACCTATATTCCCGCTCAACCCGGCGACATCATCACCGACAAAGGGGAACACATTGGCCAACATCAAGGGCTTATGTTTTATACATTAGGTCAACGGCAAGGCATCGGCATTGGCGGAGTAAAGAACCATAGTGAGGAACCATGGTTTGTACTTGAAAAAGACCTGGACAGCAATCAGTTAATCGTGGGGCAAGGCAAAGACCACCCCATGCTCTTTACCAACGCCCTATCCCTAACGCATATTGACTGGATTAATACGCCACCAAAACTGCCAGCAAACTGTTTTGCCAAAACCCGATACCGACAAGCGGATCAGGCCTGTGAATTGCGTTTTGATGGCACATCTTACCATGTAACATTTGATGAGCCTCAGCGAGCAGTGACCCCTGGGCAATCCGTCGTTTTTTACGACGGCGACCAATGTCTTGGCGGAGGTGTCATTGAAAAGCGCTATAATTCAGAACACCTAAACACTTAAGGGTCAACCATGTCTGCATCGTCTGTTGCCAATCGAACCATTGCGCTGTCAGGTATGTATCAAGCAGCACAATGCGTTATCGACTTGGCGACTAAAGGGGAATGTGACCCGTTTTTTTATGAATCTTCCATTAAAAGCCTTTTCGCTTTTGAACCTGAATCGACGCTTGATGTATTCGGCGGCGATTTAAAAAACATTGAGCTAGGCATCAAAGGCGTTCGCCATTTTTATGATCAAAAAGGCACCCCAAACCATCAGCAAATGATCAAAACCTTATTAAGCATGATTGCCTTGCATAAACAAGCCACTAAAGAGCAGGATATGCTAAAGGTCATTCATTCCCGTTTAACACATATCGAATACAAACAAGCCCATTTTTCTGATGACGATAACGTTATCGCCAACAGTTTATCTGGCCTGTATCAAGATACCCTGAGCCAACTAAAATTCCGCATTATCGTGCAAGGCAATATCCAGCACTTAAACAATAAAGTGATCAGTGATAAAATCCGCGCCTTGTTATTGGCTGGATTTCGAGCAACTCTCCTCTGGCGTCAAGTGGGCGGCACGCGATGGCAGTTGGTTTTTAAGCGAAGTGAGATGGAAAAATCCTGTCAAGCTTTGCTGGATCATATCCAACAATAATCATTTCTATTTAATACGTTAAAAAGGCAGTGTTATGTCATTATCTGAATTAAACGCAATCTCCCCAATTGATGGTCGCTATGGTAGCAAAACCCAAGCGCTTCGAGAGGTATTTAGCGAGTACGGTTTAATCAAGCAGCGCGTCACTGTCGAAGTTCGCTGGTTGCAGTTTTTAGCCAACAGCAAAGGCATCAACGAAGTACCAACCCTTTCTGACAATGCCAACAATCAACTCAATACCCTTGTTGATAATTTTAGTGATGCGGATGCGCGCGAGATTAAATCGATCGAGCGAACCACAAACCATGACGTCAAGGCGGTTGAGTATTTCCTAAAAGACGCCATCAAAGACAACGCCGAGCTTCACGCCATAACAGAATTCATTCATTTTGCGTGCACATCTGAAGATATCAATAACCTATCGCATGCGTTGATGCTCAAAGAAGGCAAAATTGTCGTAGGCCAAGCAATCACAGAGGTGATAGAAAAACTTGAAGCCCTTGCAATAGAAATGGCAGATGTCCCCATGCTATCGCGCACACACGGGCAAACGGCAAGCCCTAGCACCATAGGCAAAGAGTTTGCCAACGTCGTTGCCCGTTTAAAGCGACAAGCTGCACAAATTCAATCGGTAGAGTTACTCGGTAAAATCAATGGTGCAGTGGGTAACTATAACGCGCATTTAAGTGCCTACCCTACGCTTGACTGGGAAAAGCTCGCTGCGGAATTCGTAACCTCACTGGGTATTACCCACAACCCTTATACCACTCAAATCGAGCCGCACGATTATATTGCCGAACTTTATGATGCTTACTGCCGATTCAATACGATCTTGATCGATCTTGACCGTGACATCTGGGCTTATATTTCAAACGGTTACTTTAAACAAAAAACCATCGCAGGCGAAGTTGGCTCATCCACCATGCCACATAAAGTTAACCCGATTGATTTTGAAAACTCCGAGGGCAACTTAGGCATTGCCAATGCCATCATGCAACACCTGAGCATGAAGTTACCAATTTCCAGATGGCAACGTGATCTGACTGACTCAACGGTTTTGCGTAATTTAGGCGTTGGACTGGCACATAGCTTGATCGGGTATCAAGCCACATTAAAAGGTTTAAATAAGTTAGAGCTCAATGAATCTGTTGTCGCCAACGATCTGGATGATGCCTGGGAAGTATTAGCTGAGCCTGTGCAAACCGTGATGCGTAAGCACGGTATTGAGTCCCCTTATGAGAAACTTAAAGCCTTTACGCGCGGTAAAATCATTACTCAGCCAATGATGAAAGACTTTATCGAATCGCTGGAAATTCCAGCTGATGAAAAAACCGATCTATTAGCAATGACGCCAGCAAGCTACACCGGAAATGCGGCAGCACAAGCTAAAAAAATCAAGCAATTTAATGGATAAGCAACACAAACAACTGTCCCATGTTGATGCCAGTGAGTTCTTAGTGACAAGCTGGCAAAAAAAACCTCGACTTTTCAGGCAAGCGATTGAAAATTTCGACTCCCCTCTCTCGCCTGATGAACTGGCAGGTCTTGCGCTTGAAGAAGACATAGAGTCACGCATCATTATCGACGATGGCGATCAATGGCATCTGCATCATGGCCCGTTTGATGAGAGATTTTTTCAATCACTTGAAGGGAAAACCTGGACACTGCTAGTTCAATCTGTCGATCACTGGATTGAAGAGATAAGCGAACTCAAAGCCTATTTTGATTTCCTCCCTCGTTGGCGACTTGATGACATTATGATCTCCTATGCCCCCATTGGTGGCAGTGTCGGCCCGCACTTCGATCAATATGATGTATTTTTATTGCAGGCCAGCGGTGAACGTTTATGGCAAATCGGTCAGCATTGTAAAGACAGCGATAAACACTTGGCTTCAGATGTAAAAGTATTAGCAGATTTTGAGGAGTCTGAGCGTCATTTATTAAAACCCGGAGATATGCTCTATCTTCCCCCCGGTGTTGCGCATCATGGCGTCTCTCAATCTGATGATTGCATGACCATCAGTATCGGGTTTCGAGCCCCGAGCACCTTGGAGGTTCTTGATCGTCTTGTGGTAAATTTAAGTGAAGAACTAACATCCGGCGATCGCTATAAAGACCCTGAATTACGGTTAAATCATCCCAATCAAATTGATGAACAATCCCTCAGCCAACTGCAAAAATTAATTGAGAATGCCATTACACAACCCGAACTTATCGCCAAAACGTTCGGCGAACTCATGACAGAAAAACGTCATGCGAATGAGTCACTGGATCTGGATGAAGGCAATACCTATTTCGTTAAAGCACTCGATGCTCGTTTAGCTTTTATTGAGCAAGTCGAGGGGATAATTTTATTTGCTAATGGACAGAGTTTATCTGTGGATAAAACGCTTCATGATTTTATCCTGTGGGTTTGCGATGGCGTCGAAGTGGACCTGAGTCAATTAAACGAAATAGAGCGACCGATCGCCACATGGTTACTCGAACTCGGTGTGTTTATTCAAATAGAAGAAGGCTAACCACTCTTCGATCAATATCCTTCAGCAAACTCAGGATAAACCGGAGAGTATATAATCCGCTTAGAATGACTGGTGAGCGTATAAATCCGCTCACCCTGAGCTTGTCGAAGGGTGTGTTTCAACTGACAGACTCACATGGCGTTATATCGTGTTGAAGGCACTAGCACAATTTAATCAGCTTTTCACAGCCTTTATAGATACCTTTATACATCTGAGCTAACGAACCTTCCATCATATAACAAGGCGTGGTGATGATTTTATGATCGTTATCAACACAAATATCATCAATAGCACAGTTTTTAGTTTTGAGCCCCAGGCTTTCAACACCTGCATTAAAACTTTCAATATCATAATTGGCGGGCAATTTTGTACTACCCAAACTAATAGTCACCGACTCGTCTTCAAGAGATTTTGCCAAAACAACAGGGGCAACACAGAGTGCTAAAATAGGTTTTTTGGCTTCATGAAATGCCTTAACACAGCATTTAACCTCTTCATTTATTTCACTTTCAGGGCCGTCGAACGCCCATGTTGTAAGATTTTTTGCCGCACCAAAACCGCCAATTAGCACCAATGCATGAAAGGGGTGAATATTGAAATCTGCCAAAGGTGTTACTTTACCCCGCGCAATCCGCGCAGATTCCGCTAACACACTTCGTGAGTCAGATTCCTCTTCACCCGTAAGATGATTAACGACATGGTGTTGCTTAATATCAGGCGCATAGCATTCGACATCAACACCTAATTGACTCATGGCTAAAAAAACTGACACAGATTCGTGTATTTCAGAACCATCATACACACCACAACCCGAG
>CAKMZU010000214.1:0-415 GCA_929200485.1 uncultured Gammaproteobacteria bacterium
TCTCAGGTGTTTTTAATGAGCGAATAAATTGTGTTAAATCGTCAATGGAGCTGAATCACAATAACGATTCAGCTCTGAATCTCAAAGCCTTCAAACGAATGACATCGTAAGTGGATTAAGATCAACTGGCCGACCTTCAATCACTATTTACGATAAATTAGCAGACATTGTTTTTTTGAAAAAACCCTGCATAAGAAGATCCCATTGTTCATCCCAGAACTGAGTGGGTTTTTTTTCAAAGTTCGAACGAACATATTGGACAATCTTACCGTCAGCAGAGGTTAGCAGGATATTAGCTGCAGATTGTATCGGCAGCACAGGTCGAATACCTTCTTTTATTTCAGCCTCACGTAAGACTTGTTTGATTTGAGTTTCTAGTCGGTCGAAAAGTTGGCCGATACGTTTTCTAAGCTTT
>CAKMZU010000214.1:425-6344 GCA_929200485.1 uncultured Gammaproteobacteria bacterium
TCGGTTTCTCCAACCAATGCATCACAAGTGAGCAGGCGACAAATGCCTGGATTTTTTTCAGCAAAGGTCAGTAATAATAAAAGCAGTTTTTCACAACGGCCTTTTGCTGTCGTTTCCGAGCTTAAAACCAAAGAGACTCGAGAGAAAATGGTTTCTTCGGTGAAGTCAATCAAGCCCTCAAACATCTTGGTTTTACTTGGAAAGTGACGGTAGAGTGCAGCTTCAGATACGCCAACGCGGTTTGCTAATTTGGCAGTCGTTATGCGAAGGCCTGGCTCTTCTTCGAGCATGCTGACGAGGCTCTCCAGGATTTGCCTGCGTCTTTCTCCCTTTTTATTCGCGGCCATGAAGGCACCCTCTAGTGTTTAATAATTCCAGTAAGTAGTGATTCTAGTGGTCAATGATTCTAATGGTTAGTAATTAGTGTGCCGACACCCTCATCAGTGAAGATTTCGAGTAATACGGCATTTTCAACGCGGCCATCAACAATATGGGAACGATTAACGCCCGCTTTGACGGCATCCAGAGCACATTGTATTTTGGGTAGCATCCCACCGTAGACAGTACCATCTTCAATCAGTGCATCAACTTGCTTTGAGGTTAATCCTGTGAGCACTTTTCCTGATTTATCCATCAGTCCTGCAACATTGGTTAGTAGCATGAGCTTTTCAGCTTGAAGGACCTGAGCAAGCTCACCTGCAACAATATCAGCATTGATATTGAGGGATTGCCCATCTTCGCTGACCCCGATAGGTGCGATCACGGGAATAAAATCACTATCGATTAATAAGTTTAAGATATTGGTATTAATGGATTTAACGCGCCCAACATGACCAATATCAATAATCTCCGGAGCCTTGGCTTCTTCTCGGCGTATTTCTGTGGTGATTTTTTCTGCGAGGATAAACTGGCCATCTTTACCCGTAATGCCAATGGCTTTGCCCCCTTGCTGGTTGATGCCGCTAACGATTTCTTTATTAACTGATCCACCTAGTACCATTTCAACCACATCCATGGTCTTGCTGTCAGTGACTCGTAAACCGTTCACAAAGTTGCTCTCTATATTGAGTTGTTCTAGCAGATTGCCTATTTGAGGGCCACCACCATGGACTATGACAGGGTTAATGCCGCAAGCTTTCATAAGGACAACGTTTCTGGCAAAGCTGGTTTTCAAATCGCTATTGCTCATTGCATTGCCACCAAATTTCACAACGAAGGTTTTGCCTTGATATTTTTGCAGGTAAGGCAAAGCCTCTGAGAGTACTTTTGCGGTTTCAGTGGCTTGTTCTGTCGACAGTGACATGGGGCTTCCTGGATTGTTGGACAGCTATATTTTACGCTTGAAAGCGTTTTACCTCAAACAGATTTGAGCGTCCTTCTGATGTCTTTGGTAAGCCCGACGGGGTCGCCCGAGAGAAGCTCTGGAAAAGACAGCTTGCCGATCAAAGGGCTTATTATCTCTCAGGTAACGTAATTTTTGAGTCAATCGCATTTAGCGCGATTTGAAAAACCTGCTCAATCTCAATCAGGCGTTCTTGAGAATCGGCTTCGAAGCGTGCCGTTAAGCAATGATTGGTATTAGATGCTCGAATTAAGCCAAAACTATAAGGGTATTCCAAGCGAGCTCCATCGATAGTAATGAGTTCGGCATCCGTTTTTTGGAAACGCTCAATCAGTTTTTTAATGATTTGAAATTTATCCTGAGATGCATCGAGCGGAATAAGTATTTCTTCGGTTCGAATGCTGGCAGGCAGAGCCGCAAATTTTTCATCAAGTGTCTCGTGACTCATTGACAGTAACTCAATCAACCTTGCAGCCGCGTAGATGCCATCATCAAAACCTATCCATCGATCATTAAAACAAAAATGACCCGTATACTCACCACCAAGAATAGCGTTAGTTTCTCGCATTTTTTGTTTGATATTAGAGTGCCCGGTTTTTTGCATAATCGCTCGAGCGCCTGCGTCAGTGATGACTTTGGCAAGATGTCTTGAACATTTTACATCGTAGATGATCGAAGCGCCGGGATTGGTTGCCGCGACTTGAGAGGCAAATAGCATCATTAATTGATCGCCGTAAAGTACAGTGCCTTGAGTTGTGACCACGATGAGGCGGTCGGCATCACCGTCTAGTGCAATACCCAAATCTGCCTGTTCAGATTGAACGGTGGCAATAAGCTGTTTTAAGTTCTCAGCTTGACTTGGGTCGGGTGCATGATTGGGGAAGTTTCCGTCCATGTCGCAAAATAAAGGTATCACTTCGCAATCGATAGCTTCTAATGCAGCAATTGCTAATGGGCCACCACTGCCGTTAGCGGCATCAAGCACTATTTTTAAAGGTTTTGCAGGTATGATGTCGCTTTGAATAGCTTTGGTGTAGGCTGCGGTTAATGAATCATCTTCAGAAGCCTGGCCTTTGCCATCGGTGTATTGATGGGCTTTAATTCTATTTTTGATTTGTTTGATAGCGTCGGAGTCAAGGCTCTTTCCGTCAAGAACAATTTTAAACCCATTGTCTCCTTTGTTGTTGTGGCTTGCTGTAACCATCACTGCCGCGCCGGTATTTAAGTGTTTGGCAGCAAAATAGACAAGGGGCGTCGGCACAATACCAATATTGATAACATCGCAGCCTGAGGCGGTTAAGCCTTCGATCAGTGCAGCGGTTAATTTTGGACTGCTAAGTCTTGAATCTCGGCCGACAACTATTTTGTTTTGATCCTGTTCTTTCGCTTTTGTCGCCGCCGCTCGGCCAATATGGTAAGCCAGCTCTGTGGTTATATCGGTGTCGGCTCTGCCGCGAATGTCATAATCTCGAAAAACCTTTTCATTGAATGAAAGGATCTCGGGTTCTGCGGGCTCTTCATTTTCAGGCTCGGTATTTGCCGTTTCTGCTAGATGATTTTTTTTCACTTTGCCAGCCATGGATTCTACTGCATTCAATAACGGAGACAGCAAAGGAAGCGTTAATTCCGGTGTTTTTGAGTCATGTAGTGAGGATAGGGTTTGCAGTCGTTGAATAATTTTGGATTGATCAGACTGTAATGATCTTATTTGTAATAACCAGGAAATGGTAAATGAAAAAAGTGCAAAAATAGCAAGCGCGATGACAGTGATTGGAATGATCGAGGGCAAGTCTTTATGTATTGGTTTGATATTCAACAGTATTTCAGTATCAGGTAATGGCCCATTAGCCTTTGTGGGTTGAGTGCCTATGTTACCTGAGTTGATAATGGGGGTACGACTGCTGTCGATCAGTTGAATGCCTTGAATTATCTCGTCAGGTCTGGCAAAGCCACTAATGGCGTTTGTTGAAAAAGATGTTAACAGGACGCCCTGAACGTCATTATTCTTAATAATCGGGGATGCAAAAGTGACTCTATAGTCTTTGCCCACTTTGTAAAGTTCAGGTTTTTGTGGTTTGCCCAAAGTGATTTTGGAAAACCTTAAAAGCTCGATATTGTTGTTAAGTTTGATATCGAGTTTTTTCAATCCCGCTGAACCAGAAGTTGTCAGTGGCAGCAATTGTGTGGCTAAAAGATTAGGAAATAATGGCTTTAGGTATTTATTCACCTGTGCTTGACTGAGTTTGTATTGTTTTATCCGCTTTTCATTTCGAAAAGGGTCTTGAGGGTTATTTAGTGCGTCAAGCTGATCTAATGGTTGGGTTAAATAAGGATTGTTCCTGGCAATAAAATCAAGTTGTTGTTGAATGCTGCCAAGCTGAGTTTCAAGTTGTGCGTTTATTTCGCCCATTAAGTGGGTTGCTAGCTGTTTTTCTTCGGTCTGTTGGAAGTTAGGCCAGAAATGGAGATTGAGTATAGCGAGAATGATGAAAGTAAAAGCAATAAGCGGCAATACAATAAACAAGACTAACTGTGTGGGAAGCGAAGCGCTGCTCAACTTTTTTGCTTTTTTGTTCTTTTTTTTATCCATGCGTTTTGTTGGTCTTCCAAGAGTGATAAATGGGCGCAAGATGTTCAATAATCCATTCGGCAACGGCAGTTTTTGGACTGGCAGGCAGCGAATGTTTGGAGTCTTTTGTCAATAAAGCAACTTCATTAATGTCAACGCCAAAGCCGCAGTGAGATTGACTGACATCATTGGCTACAATAACATCGAGATTTTTTCGTGCTAATTTTTTTTCTGCATTCTTAAGCAGGTTCTCAGTTTCGGCAGCAAAACCGACAGCAAAGAGAGAAGGTTGGCTTGAGGTGACTTCAGAGATAATGTCAGGGTTTTTTACTAAATTGAGGGTTAATGAATCAGAATCTTTTTTAATTTTCTGGCTGGCGGCTGTCACTGGCCTGTAGTCGGCTACGGCTGCACAGGCAATAAAGATATGACTATTCGTAGCTTGCGTTAAGCTGGCATCGAGCATTTCCAATGCTGAGAGGACATGGATGCAGTTGACTCTATCTGGGGCAGTTAGTGATGTTGGACCAGAGATTAAGGTAACGTTAGCGCCAGCATCGACACAGGCTTTAGCCAAGGCATATCCCATTTTACCGGAGCTATGGTTGCTCAGGTACCGAACAGGGTCGATGGCTTCCTGGGTAGGGCCTGCTGTGATGGTGATGTTAACATTTTGCAGTGCACCTGAGTTAAATAGAGGGTAGAGCGACTGAATAATATCGGGCGCTTCGAGCATTCGTCCTGGTCCTGTATCCCCGCAGGCTTGATCTCCGCTGGCAGGGCCTAGCAGGTGAAAGTTTTTATTGCTCAATGCATGAATGTTTTCCTGGGTTGATTGATCGCGCCACATTGCCTGATTCATTGCTGGGGCAATCGCGATAGGGGAATCTGTTGCCAGGCAGAGCGTTGTTAATAAATCATCGGCAAGCCCTTGGTTGAGTCGTGCGATAAAGTTAGCTGATGCAGGTGCAACAAGAATGAGATCAGCCCATTTCGCTAACTCAATATGCCCCATACCTCTCTCGGCTTCTTCATCGAGTAACGTGGTGTGAACAGCATGCCCAGAAAGTGCCTGAAAAGTTAGTGGTGTGATGAAGGCGGTTGCAGATTCTGTCATAACAACGCGTACATCGGCACCTAGACGGATTAATTCACGTGCGAGTTCGGCAGATTTATAGGCGGCAACGCTCCCGGTGATGCCAAGGAGAATACGACGTTGATTCAGATTGTTTGATGTTGCCATTAGAGTCGCCTTTTTTTGCCTTATGATAAACTTGAGGAGGGAATATGAGAAGCCCTTATTGAAGCATTCTCTTCATGTCTGCGGTTAGCGAATGTTTACTTTAGTTGTGGTTCATAAGCGGCCTTCAAGTAAAAGGATTTAATTAATGATGCAGTTATTTCTTGTTATTCTTAAGTGTTTCTGGTATAAAGTCGCGCTCAATTGCGTCAGCAGGTTTTTATGGTGTTCTTGTATGAGAGCAAATAAAACCTATAAAAAAATTCGGGCTTTGGCCCACTGAAAGATCGAGTCAAGGCAATGTCTAAAGTATGTCAAGTAACGGGTAAACGCCCACAAACAGGAAACAACGTCTCTCACGCAAAAAACAGAACGAAGCGTCGTTTCGAACCAAACCTGCACTCCCATCGTTTTTGGCTAGAATCAGAGAAGCGATTTGTTAAGCTTCGCGTTTCAGCTAAAGGTATGCGAACTATCGATAAAGTAGGTCTTGAGCAAGTATTGGCCGATATTCGTGCGCGTGGTGGGAAGGTTTAAGACGAGGTTTTAATTATGAGAGATAAAATTAGATTAGTATCTACAGCTGGCACTGGCCACTTTTATACAACTGACAAAAACAAGAAAAATACACCGGATAAAATGGTCATCAAGAAGTATGACCCTGTTGTTCGTAAGCATGTTGAATACAAAGAAGCGAAAATTAAATAGTTTTTGCTAGTTTGTTTTCAAGCTTCTTGCTAGTACTTCGTTTCACAGCATTTGTCCTGT
>CAKMZU010000215.1:0-3249 GCA_929200485.1 uncultured Gammaproteobacteria bacterium
ACGGTTCAAGCCCTAAATTTCCAAAGAACGACTAAGAGCTATTTAAAAAGCTATTACTGATCAATCGCGTACCTACCGAGATGCTGGCGTCGATATCGATGCTGGCAACCAGCTTGTTGATAACATTAAGCCTGCCGTAAAACGCACCCAGCGCAAAGAGGTCATGTCGGGTCTCGGTGGATTTGGCGCACTTTGCGAATTACCGACGAATTACAAAGAACCGGTATTAGTCTCAGGCACTGACGGCGTTGGCACTAAACTTCGCCTGGCCATCGATGCAAAAAAACATGATACGGTGGGTATTGATCTTGTCGCCATGTGCGTTAATGATTTGATTGTTCAAGGTGCCGAGCCCTTATTCTTTTTGGATTATTTTGCGACAGCAAAGCTTAACGTTGATGAAGCGACTGACATCATTACCGGCATCGCCAAAGGCTGCGAATTGGCAGGCTGCGCACTTATTGGTGGCGAAACGGCAGAAATGCCCGGGATGTATAGCCAAGGCGATCATGATTTAGCCGGCTTCTGTGTCGGCGTTGCAGAAAAAAGCCTGCTGATTGATGGCTCAACAGTTAAAGCAGGCCAAAAAATTATTGCCTTGGCATCAAGCGGCCCGCACTCTAACGGCTATTCGTTAATTCGTAAAATTTTAGAGACTGCCAATGCCTCACTTGATGATATTGTTGAAGGCAAATCATTAAAAGAGCATTTACTTGAGCCCACAAAGATTTATGTCAAGTCCATACTGGCGTTGATGAAAGACATTAAAATACACGCCATCTCTCATATTACCGGTGGTGGATTACTTGAGAATATTCCTCGTGTTTTACCCGAAAACACTGCCGCTAACATTCAACAAAATGCCTGGGAGATGCCCGCTATATTTAAGTGGTTACAATCCAAAGGCAATATTGAAGCAGCAGAGATGGCGCGAACATTTAACTGTGGCATTGGATTAGTGTTGAGCGTTGACGCAGCAGACGAATCGGCCACCATTAAAAAATTAACCGATCTTGGTGAAACGTCCTTTACTATTGGGGAAATCATAGAAAACCCGGGCGAACCTTTGGTGATCATGGAATAGAACGATGAAAAAACCTCAGCTGGTTATTTTAATCTCAGGCAGCGGGACTAACCTGCAGGCGTTTATTGATCAGTGTGCATCAGGTGAATTAAACGCCGAGATTGCCTGCGTTATTTCAAACAAAGCGGATGCGTTTGGTTTAGAGAGAGCAAAATCGGCAGGTATTCAAACGGCGACCCTCAGCCACAAAGATTTTGACTCAAGAGAAGCGTTCGATCAGGCCTTAATTGAACTGATCGATCCTTATCAACCAGACCTTGTGGTGTTAGCCGGTTTTATGCGCATCCTAAGCGCAGGTTTTGTGCAACATTTTTTAGGCAAGCTGATTAATATCCACCCCTCCCTTTTGCCAAAATATGCCGGGTTAAATACACATCAGCGTGCCATTGATGCAGGAGACAGTGAAGCCGGTGCCACTGTGCACTTTGTCACTGAAGAGTTGGATGGTGGCCCTGCAATTCTGCAAGCCGCTGTCCCCATTCACGAAGGCGATACGGCTGATATTTTAGCGAGTCGCATTTTGGAGCAAGAACACAAAATCTATCCGCTAGCTACAAAACTGATTCTCGAAGGCAAACTTAACGAAGGGCAAGCATTTTATGAAGGTTCCGCTCTCCCGGCATCTGGCCATGCTTATCCCTAACCCCGATTAAGCATGACTCTTAACGAGAACATTGACAGCCTTATTCTCGCTGGCGGCCAAAGTCGCCGCATGGGACAGCCGAAAGCCCTGCTTTCGGTTCAAGGCAAACCGTTAATTGCCCACCTCATTAATCAACTGTCCCCGCTAACCCATACCACTTATATCGCCGCACGCGACAAAGCTTATGACATAAAAAAAGCGTTAGCTTTTCAATCAACTGCGTATCAAAACCTGAATTATATCGACGACTATTTCGACACCGATGAAGGACCACTCTCGGCCATTGCGGCAGGATTACAGCAGACGGACAAAGAATGGTTATGGATCACCAGCACAGACTGCTTTGGCCAGATGATTGAAGTCTTCTCTCTGCTTACAAATAAAACATCCCCCTTTTCATCCCCTGTTATTTTTCTTAACCACAATGATCGACTCCAGCCAATGCAGGCACTGATTCACCAATCGCTTGCCGATGATTTAATCCAAACGCTTGAATCAGGTCAGCGCGCCGTCATACCCTGGTATAAAAAACATCACGCCATCATTGTGGAATATACCAACCCGAATTTTTATTCGAACTTAAATACCCCTGACGACTACAACGGACTTCTTTCACATTTATCCGAATGATTTTTTTGCAAATCTTGCGTTCATTCCTTAAAACTGTACCCTGACAAGACAAACAGACAGAATATGTCTTTTTGTTTTGATTAAAAACCAGGCAAAAACCGAATAATCTGATAATAAAATGCCAATCCATATTCCTGAAAAACCCGAACTTACGGACACTCAAGCGCAAATACTTGATGCAGCTATCCGCTGTGTTGAACGGCTAGGGCTGCAAAAAACGACCCTGAACGATATAGCCCAAGAGGCTAAAGTCGCTCGCTCTACAGTTTATACGCATTACCTTAATAGGGATGATGTCATTCGATTTGCACTACTTCACAGTGGCTACTGCTTTGTTGAAAAGATTGCTAACGCCATTGAAGAAGTACCACAAGGTGCTGAGCGATTAGTTGAGGCAACCCTGTTTGCATTACAAACCCTACCCAACGAGCCTTGCTTGATGCTCATTACCGATCACAATCTTAACAAAATGGTCAATGAGCACACACTGACAACCGAAGCCGGCTTTGCCATAACCACCGCCATTGTAGAATTTTTAGTCGGCATTGCTCCAGATGCAAAAGGCACAATACAGCAGCAGGCAGAAATTGCCCTTAGAACATTTTTATCGCTATTAACATTGCAAAGCCCTGAACCCAGAGATACTGAGTCATTAAGAGCGTTTATAAAAGCCTGGTTACTGCCTCCGTTAGGGCTCGACACACCAAAAGAACATAAATAATAAAAAGAAAACTGCTTATGGAAAACTCAGTCGTTAATGACTCACCACATACCAGCGATGCTCAAGCTCAACGCAAAGCCGTGGACACCATCGAATGCACTAACCCTGCAACAGGTGACGCGCTCGGCACGGTCATCGTTGATACACCTGAAGCGGTTCAAAATGCTGTCA
>CAKMZU010000215.1:3259-6323 GCA_929200485.1 uncultured Gammaproteobacteria bacterium
ATAAAATAGCCTGGCTCATTAAAAACGGTGAAAAGCATTTAAAACCCGAGAAAGTCGGCTCCGGCATATTGATGCACAAAAAAGGTCGTATCGATTATGTCCCATTAGGGGTCGTTGCTTGCATCATCCCCTGGAATTACCCCTTGCAAAATATTATCAGCTCACTCGTTGCCCCTTTAATGGCAGGTAATTCAGTGATTTTAAAACCCTCTGAGCAAGTGGCTTTTTCAAGCCAGCAGTTTTTAACAATTATTCATCAAGCCTTGGCAAAAGAAGGCATTAGTCTTGATACCGTCCAGATAGTGCAAGGCTATGGCCCGACAGGCGCCGCCTTGATTGATGCACGCGTCGATAAAATTTTATTTATTGGTTCGGTTGAAAATGGTCGCCGCATCATAGAAGCCTCAGCTAAACACATTACACCGGTTGTGATGGAGTTAGGTGGCAAAGACCCAATGATTGTTTGTGAAGATGCCCATTTAGAAAAAGCCGTGCATTCAGCTATTGGTGGCTGCTTTATTAACCTTGGGCAAAACTGCGTTGCATCTGAGCGAATCATCGTGCATAAAAGCCAATACGATGACTTCTGCCGCGAGGTATCACACATTGCCAATAATATGCGTCAACAGGTACCGACAACTCCCGGCGTAACCGATGTTGGTTCACTAACCTCACCTCACCAAATTGCCATTATCGAGCGATTGGTTAATGACGCTATTGCCAAAGGTGCAAGCGTATTGGCAGGAGGCAAACGGCGCGAACATTTAGGCAATAACTTTTTCCCACCTACGATTTTAACGGATTTAACCGATGAGATGGACATTGTCTCCACCGAAGTATTTGGCCCTGTCATGCTGATATTTAAAGCGGAATCTGACTCTGACGCCATCCGAATGGCAAATAACTCAAATCTGGGTCTTCAATCATCTGTCATAACACATGATAGAGAACGAGGGGAGAAAATCGCCAATCAAATTGAATCCGGTGCCGTTTGTATTAATGACTTTGGTCTTTGTTACGTGAATCAGGATTTACCCTTTGGTGGTACAAAATATTCAGGCTACGGTGTGATGAATGGCCGCGATGGTTTACGTGCTTATACTACGCCTAAAGCTATTTTGGCAGATCGTTTCCCGTTAGAAATTCCACCGAAACTCTTCCCGGTTAAACCATTGGATTACGAAAAATCCAAAGCGTCATTGCAACTGCTGTTTAAACGCTCAATGAAAGATAAAGTAAAGGCACTCATCAAAGTGATGGGACTCAGTATTAAGACAACACTGACTAAATAACTTCTCTTATCTATTAAGAGGCTTGTCAGTTTATTCAGGCATCCTCGACAGGCTCAGAATGAGCGGGGGAGGATATAATCCATTCATCCTGAGCCCGTCGAAGGATAGTTATAAAATAAAAACAAAAGGAGAAAACCATGCCAACGACCTTAATTATTGGCATTGCCGCTATCATGACCTGGGCAGGCATTTTGATGGCCTTCATGCAATATGCTGCCGTGGTAAAAATGCCACACAAACGCCTCCGCACACCTAAGCCTAACCGCGTCACCTTGATGAAAAAAATCATTAATGTCAGCGGCAATATGGGTGTATCAGTCCTGTTATTGATTGGCACCTTATATTTTGCAGGTACCGCCATGATTACCACAGAATCTGCTGGTTACTTAACCATTTTTGGTAAAGGTCTGGCCATTCTTTTACTCTATGATTTCATGTATTACTTCTTCCATCGGGGCATGCACCACCCTAAAGTGATGAAAAAAGTCCATGGCGTGCATCATTACATTCGCCACCCGACTGCCTTTGAAAGTGTTTATGTTCATCCGTTAGAGGGCATTGGTGGTAACGGGCTGTTTTTATTATCGACGTTTATTCTTGGACCGGTATCCAGCGAAGGCTTCTTATTGGCGTTCACCATCTACACAACCTGCAACATTTTGGTACACGCCAACATTAAATGGGAACACCCTGCCATGAAGCTGGCAAACTACTGGGCACAGAAACACGATATTCACCATGGTGTTCACTTAAACCGCAACTATGCCTCTATCTTCCCTTTTTGGGACAAGATGTTTGGCACATACGCATAAAGATAACCATAAAGGAGTTAGACATGGATAAAAAACGTGTATTAGTCACTGGCGGCTGCGGTTTTATCGGAAAAAATCTAGTCAACGGGTTTGTCGAACAAGGTTGCGATGTCACGGTTTTAGATTATAACGGTCAACCCTTCCGCAGCGATGTTAGCTTTATTGATTGTGATATTCGCGACAAGGCAGCTGTTCTAAAAGCCTGTGAAGGCATGGACACCATCGTCCACAATGCCTCCATTGTATTAACCAAGCAAGTGCTTAAAAAAATGGTCTGGGATGTCAACTTAGGCGGCACGGAAAATATTATCGATGCCTGTAAAGTTCATGCGATTCCGAAGCTTGTTTATATCAGCTCAGCCTCAGCGGTTTATGAAGGCCGTGATATTGAAAATGGTGATGAAACCTTACCTTACTCATCAATCTCACAAGCGGACTATGCGGACTCTAAAATTGCAGCGGAAAAGATTGCTTTAGCCTTTAGCGGCAAAGAAAGTACCGCGACTTGTGCCATAAGACCACATGTCGTCTTTGGCCCTGAAGATAATCGTTTTGTGCCTAATATTATTCAGCGTCTGAAAGAAGGTAAATTAAACCGAGCCGTTGGCGATCGGGATAAATTATCGGATTTCACTTACATCAGCAATTTGGTTGATGGCGTACTTCAAGCCGAACAAAAATTAGCATTAGGTAGCCCGTTAGATGGCCAGGCCTATTTTATTACCAACGGCGAACCGATGGCCTTTTTTGATTTTGTCGAAGATTTCATTGTCGAAATGGGCCATCCTAAAATCACAAAAAAAGTACCTTTTTGGTTGGCTTATTGTGTCGCAGCCTGTGTTGAAGGCTTCGATAAACTTAAGGGCGGCAGTTTAAAAGAAAATGGCATGACACGATTTGCCATCAAATATATGGTCACCCATCATTATTATTCGATCGAAAAAGCAAAAAAAGACTTTG